>CALRFE010000008.1:0-13207 GCA_943356425.1 Candidatus Nomurabacteria bacterium | reverse complement strand
CATATACTGGTGGTGCGATCAGTTCAGCTACTGCTGGAGTAGATTGTAACGATTCAGCGACTGCGTATGCAGCACAAGTATTGCTTCACAATACGCATTACTTCTGTGTTGACAGTACTGGTTTTGCTGGTCAACGCACAACTGATCTTGCGGCAGGTACTACGTGCCCAACTTCATAAATCTAGAATTTATTTCACACAAAAAACCACCCGATCCGGGTGGTTTTTTGTGTGATGCGTGATACAATATTCATATATGGATGACATTGCAATCGGCATTATTATTTTTTTCTTTGGGACGATCATCGGAAGTTTTTTGAATGTCGTCATCTATCGATTTCAGAGCGGACGGGGATTGGGTGGCAGATCTATTTGTATGTCGTGCTCGCGGACACTCTCATGGTTCGAGCTCGTACCGCTCGCAAGTTTCATCGTGCAGGACGGCCGTTGCCGGACTTGCAAGACGCGTATCTCTCCGCAATATCTCATTGTCGAAGCGCTCACCGGATTTATTTTCATGTTGCTCACGCTCAAATATATCGCGCTCTTGCCGGCGCATACTTCATTGTTTGTCGCACTCTTGGTCTACGCGATGTATTTCTTCTCACTCCTTGTCGTTATATCGGTCTATGATTTCAGACACAAGATCATTCCTGATAAATTAGTGTACACCTTCATTGTCTGTGCATTTCTCGGACAATTCTTTGTCCACGGCACTTCTGTCGGTTTTGCGATGCCGTCGGCACTCGCACTCTTTTCAGGATTGATCATTGCCTTGCCGTTTGCGCTCATTTGGTATTTTTCACAGGGACGCGCAATGGGTTTGGGTGATGCAAAACTCATGATCGGTATCGGATATCTCCTCGGGCTCTCGCAAGGTGTCGTCGCAGTCATGCTAGGATTCATTTTTGGAGCAGTCACGGCTCTTTCGTTGTTGCTTTTGCGCCGTTCGCGTTTTACAATGAAATCAGAGATCCCATTCGGACCGTTTCTCGCAGTGGGCGCGCTTGTTGTATTTCTCTATACTATCGACATCCCAACGTTCCTCTCATTTTTTCAATCCTAATTTTTCATGAGCTTTCACAACACATCTTTTAATTTCAAGAAAAAATTTCGCGACGCACGCGGTGTGACGTTTCTTGAACTGATGATCGTCATCAGTATTTTTGCGATTATCTCGACGACGGTACTACTTCGTTTTTCAGTATTCAGTACCTCGGTGAGCTTGCAGAACCTCGCACAAGATATTGCGCTCAAGATCGAACAAGCACAAAATGCATCGATCAATGGCGTGTATCCGAAATTGCGTCAGGATAGTTGTGCTGGTCAGACCTGTGTCCAAACACAGACACCGATCGCCGTCGGCACATGGACCCCGAGCTATGGAGTCTATTTCGACATTTCACTTGCAAGTGGTGTCAGCCATCGCAGTCAATTTGTTTATTTTTATGATCGCAATAGCAACGGTATTTTTGATGATGTTATTCCTCCACATTCTTTTGACTGGAATGCTAGTTCGTCGAGCTCTACGAATTCATGTGGTAATGGTCCGGATACCGAATGTCTCGATGTCATTACGATCTCTTCAGGAGAGCAAATAACTGGACTCACCAAGATCACTGGCAATCCGCAGTCAGGCGGATCAGTGCAGACTCCAGCAAATTTTGTCTCCGTCATATTCAAGCGCCCGTTTCCTGACAGTTATATCACTGACCAAAATGCCAGCGGTACGATCAACAATACGAATAGTCCGCAACCGAATCCAGAACGTCTCGACATTACACTTGCCGGCAACAATAATAGTGGCGTGAAAGTCATCACGGTGAGCCCGCTCGGACGTATTAGTGTTAATGATGTTGATCAGTAGTATGCAATCTCCACAAATTAAAAATAAAAATTCCGGATTCACTCTTGTTGAAGTTATGATCGCAACAGGATTGTTTGTTGTGATTATGACTGTCGGTATCGGACTTTTACTTGAAGTCAATCGATCACACAAGCTCCAAGCCCGCATGCGTGCGACGCTCGATACGCTCTCAGACACGATGGAAGATATGGCACGCAATATTCGTGTCGGGACCAATTTACATTGCAGTAATGATCTTTCAGATGTGACGGCGCCTGTTGATTGCATTCCTATCGGAACGACATCGCAGGGTTCTTCGACACTCGCACTTGAAGGATTAAACGGTGATCCGAATACGCCCGATGACCAGATCATTTACAAGATCGATCATGTCGGCACAGGGCAGGTATATGGATTGTATAAAAAATCACGAAGCGATGCTTTTGGCACTTGGCGACAGATCACACCGGATCTTGTTGAGATCAATGTGCTCGAGTCAGGATTCAGTGTCACCGGTTCAAAATTGGACGATAAGATACAACCGCACACTATTATCCGACTCGCGGGACAAGTTCGTTTCCAAAATATTTCGATCCCATTTAGCATCCAGACGAGCGTGACGCAACGGACACAGGAGACTATAATCCCATAATTTTTGCTGATCTTTGTATAAAAAAATGAAAAGAAAAATATCACATAATCAAAAAGGGTTCACGATCGTCGAGACATTGGTCAGTCTCACGATTTTCACCATTGCGCTCGTCGGACTCCTTTCGATCACTGGCCGCGGTATTTCAGACACGACGATCGCGCGCAATCGCATGACGGCGAATTTTCTTGCACAAGAAGGGCTCGAATCGGTCCGTGCGATCCGCGACACGCTCATACAGCGCGATCAGACCAATGGCTGGGGCGATTTTACTGCACGAATGACGACGGCAAATTGCGAAGAAAGTACTGGTGGTTGCGATATCGATCCATTGAGCGATGTTGTTTCTACAAGTGTCGATCAAGTCCTTGTTGCACATGCGTGTACACAAAGTCCTCCACCAAATAACTGCACGCTCCGTTTTGATTCGTCAACAGGCTATTATGGATATTTACCAGCAACAAATGGACAACCGCTTCCACAGAGCGTCTTTACGAGAATAATTACCATAGATCCGGTCAATGGTTCGTCGGATCCGAATGAGCGTGTGGTGACCGTCAGAGTGCATTGGAACAAAGGTCTACACACAGAAGAAACACAGGTAACCGAAAACCTGTATAATTGGTTTTGATCATATGCAAAATATTTTTTCTCACATCAAGCGATCGGCACGAAAGCAACAAGAAGGATTTGTCATTCTTTTTACTGTGCTCATAGCGGTCATCATTCTTGCAATGACGATCGGTATCGCCAATGTCGCATACAAAGAACAAGTGCTCACGATCAACAGTAAGGAATCACATCTTGCATTCTTTGCCGCGGACGCAGGAGCTGAATGTGCACTCTATCAGGATCGCAATCAAGATGTATTCAATGCTGCGGGACAAGCAGATCTCTCAATAACGTGCAATGGTCAATCGATCTATGGTTCATACTCTCCACAAACTGGTTTTGATGGAACATCGTATGATCAATATGATTTCAATGTATCTTCTGGTGGACCGCTCGCCGTGGGTATCGATGATCGGAGCTGTTCATATATTACCGTCAAGAAAAATTTTCCGATTCTTGCAGCTGATGGCAGTACACAATTAACCACGCGCATCGAATCGCTCGGATATAACGTCAAATGTGATGAGGTACAAGGTAGTGGAAATAATAAACGACAAGTAGAACGCGCTGTCCGTGTGACCTATTTGCCGACGGTAAATGGAACGGGTCCAGGTGGTGAGACCGGGTATTCTCCTTCTATCGATATTTGGGCGATACAAGCCGACGGTACTCGGCAGGATGGATTATTTTCTGCGACGTCTGGTGAATCGATCATCATCAGATGGGCATCGACTGATATTGGACCTTCGGGCTGTTCTGTCGCAAATGCAAGTACTGCTCCATCACATCTTCCAGAGTGGGATTCTGTAGCTGGTTCATCGCTTGCAATCAATAATCCGACCGGCTTCAGTGTTTCAGACACAGGAGTGATCTATATTTACGCAATTGATTGTATTGGACTCGACGGTCTGACATATTCTGATTCAGTTGGAATCAAGTGGCCATCAGGTGGTGGTGGCAGTACCGGTAGTAGCGGTCCGCCTCCGACACTTACTTTCAAAGCAAGTTCTGTCTC
Source organism: Candidatus Nomurabacteria bacterium (assembly GCA_943356425.1). Taxonomy (GTDB): domain Bacteria; phylum Patescibacteriota; class Minisyncoccia; order Phycocordibacterales; family UBA9973; genus CALRFE01. The sequence goes on along the minus strand of CALRFE010000008.1, from coordinate 9,086 downwards.
AAGCGGAGGAGTTCTATTCAATTCAAGTACGATCACTAATTCATATACTGATACGAGCGGAACAGATACTTTGACCTATCTTCTGCCGCCATATGTCGCATATCTTGAATGGGATCTGCAAAATATGCCGAGCGGTGTTTGTACCGCAAGCCAGTCCGCTGTTTCTGCTGATGGTATTGGCGTACAAAATTGGGATAATGGTACCGTCGTTCCTCAAAATTCTCCCGCAGGAAGATGGAAACTGATATTCCCAGATCTTCGTGGTGCACAAGTCATACTGACGTGTAGCGACGGCACGGATACCGTTTCTGGTTCAGCGACGATTGGGCAAGCTCTGCAGATCAGAAAATATGCAGGGAAGGCAGATATTTCAGTAACAAAAATAGTTCCATCAGGCATCTATGCGCATCGTATCCACACACTTCTTACGGGATCGGGCGGCGCGGGTGGATCTGATGCACAAATAAACACCGATGGTATTGTTGGAGGGGATGTACGTCTATTTATCAATGCATTGAAATTGGCAATTGCACACGGAGGAATCGGCGGACAGCACGCGATCTCGACAAACACCCCAGTCTCGGGCGGTGCAGGTGGAACAGTCAGCTCAGACCTTGTTTCATTTCCCGGATTTTCTGTTGGAACGAGCAGTTCTGGTCCGAGCGGAAGTTCAAGCAATCTATATACTGGTGGTGCTGGAGGTCTGGGATTTGACGGAAACGCGTGGGGCGCAGGATTTGCAGGATTTAGTGGCGATCCCGGTTTCCCGATCTATGGATATGCAGGAGGTGGAGGCGGTGCCGGTGCAAAATTTGAAGCGAACGGACCGATCAATGAAGGTGATTCCCTTGATATATTTGTAGGAGGAGTTCCCGTGACGTCATATCATATTCCTTCGACCGGACAATTGACCAATGTCGGCGGCGGCGGGAATCAGCGCGGAAGAATTGTCATCGATATAACCAATTAGCGTTCTCCTTCCTCTCTCAATCAGCATATTTTCTCGTGCTATACTATGAAAAGCATACCGTACGGTATGCTTTTCATATGACTTCAAAAGACAAGACAATTAAGGAGAGAATCGAAAAACTGCGTATAGAGATCACTGATCTGCGCTATCGCTATCATGTCAAGAATGATCCGAACGTGACCGATGATGTCTATGATTCTTTGACGCGTGAGCTCCATGATCTCGAAGAAAAATATCCGCAGTTCCGTGATCCGAATGGAGCGGTCAATCGTGTTGCAGGGGCACCGCTTCCAGAATTCAAGAAAGTGACGCATGAGAAGCGGATGCTCTCACTAAATGATGCATTTTCAAAAGATGAAGTATTGGATTGGGAAAAACGTATCACAAAACTGCTCGGAAATTCAGCGTCTCATTTGGAGTATTTTGCTGAGCTCAAACTTGACGGACTCGCAGTGTCGCTCATCTACGAAAAGGGTAAATTTATTCGTGGTGCGACGCGCGGAGATGGATATATCGGTGAAGATATTACGGAAAATTTAAAAATGATCGAGACGGTTCCGCTTGTGTTGCCATCTGGTGCACCTGAATACATAGAAGTGCGTGGTGAAGCGATCATGCGCAAAGCGGTCTGGAAAAAATTGAATGCACAAAATCAAAAAGAGGGCAGGATCTTATTTGCAAATACTAGAAATGCGGCTGCGGGAAGTCTGCGTCAGCTTGATCCAAAACTCGCGCAAGAACGGCATCTAGATTTTTTTGCATGGGACATAGCAGAGGTAAGAGTAAAGAGCAAAGAGAAGAGAGAAAAGATAGAAACACACAGTGAAAAACATGAGATGCTCCGAGAGCTCGGATTTTTGACGACGGAGTATGAGAAAAAATCTAAAAAACTTCCTGAGATCTTTGATTTTTTGGATGCAGTCGGAGAAAAGCGCGCGGCCCTGCCATTTGGAACAGATGGTGTCGTCATTCAAGTGGATGATCTTGCTCTTCAAGAAGAGCTCGGTGTTGTTGGTAAAGCACCTCGTTTTGCTATTGCATTCAAATATCCCGCAGAAAAAGCGACGACGATCGTAACTGATATTACGGTCAACGTCGGACGTACGGGAGTGCTCACACCACTTGCGCATTTTGTGCCGACGCTGGTCGCTGGCTCTACTGTTTCAAAAGCAACACTTCACAATATGGATCAGATCGAACGCTTGGGCATCCGCATCGGGGACACCGTCGTTATTCAGAAGGCTGGCGATGTTATTCCTGAAGAGGTCGAAGTGCTCGAAAAAATGCGCACAGGTAAAGAGAAAAAATTTAAGATGGTGTCAAAATGCCCGGTATGTAACGGTGTGGTAGAAAAACGCGAAGCAGAAAGCAAGCGACCTGCCCGCGCAGGCGGAGAAGGGACGAGCGTCGCCTATTATTGCACCAATCCATCATGTCCCGCAAAAAATCGCCGTGGCATGCAACACTTTGTAAATATTTTTGAAATATACGAAGTCGGTCCGAAGATCCTTGATCGCCTCCAAGAAGAAGGCCTCATCACTGATGCTGCAGATTTGTTTGTGCTCGAAGAAGCTGACCTCTCAGGGCTTGAACGGTTTGGAGAAAAATCCGCGCAAAATATTATCGCATCAATTACCTCTCGAAAAAAACAACCACTATGGCGATTTCTGTATGCGCTTGGGATTCTCCATGTGGGGGAAGAGACGGCAAAAGATATCGCGAATTATTTTGGTTCGCTCTCCAAAGTACTCGGCGCTCGCGCGGAGGATCTCAACGATCTTCCTAATATCGGTCCGGTCGTTTCGAAAAGTATTTCTGAATATTTTTCACATAAGGAGAATCTTCTCTTTGTTGAAAAGTTACTCGCGCATGGCGTCGTGATCGAAAAAACGATCCAAAAGAAAGGAGGAAAATTTGCAGGTAAAATTTTTGTATTAACAGGAACGCTCGAAGGGATGTCGCGGGATCAAGCGAAAGAGAAAATAAATAATGAGGGTGGCAAAGTCTCAAGCTCCGTGTCAAAGACGACGTCATACGTCGTCGCCGGCGAATCAGCCGGATCAAAATATGATATTGCGCAGAAGCTCGGAATCCCGATACTTTCTGAAAAAGAATTTCTCGAACTCTTGTAAAAAGACCTCCGAATGTGTATTCGGAGGTCTTTTTATTTTCTTCTTAGGTCAGATCTTCAAAGTAGTATACCTGTCTCAGATAATAGGATCTTTGTGCTTCAAAATCTGATCCGAGCGGGGCAATAAATATGCGTGTTCCAGCCGTCGAATCGAGCACTGCGTGAATTTCGTTCGCGACCTGCTTCTTGCCGGTCGCGTCGGTCGTGAGTGTCCGGATCAGTATGCGTATGCCCTGGTTGCTTTCGCAATAATCTTGCAATTTTCTGAGCTCTTTTTCTCCATGGATGATTTTCCGCCATTTTCCTTTCTTCTCTGTTTTGAATTCAAATTTTGTCTGTTCGGGAGTGATTGTCTTTGCCATCGGTCGTGTAGGTTTTTTTGAAAGAATATAACATTTTCTCTGTTTTGTCAAAAGTTTAGAAAACACTATTTTTGTGTATAATAATCATATGCAATTAAGCGACATCGACAAACTCGCCGCACTCGCGCGACTTGATATTTCAGACGCAGAAAAAAATGCCATCGTGCATGATTTTGATGGTATTTTGAAGTATATCGGACAGATCAGTGAAGTGGCTGTTGATTTTCATGAAAAAACAGTACCAGAACATCACAATAGTATGCGCGAAGATACTGATCCGAACCCGGGCGGGGAGTATACAGAAAAATTAATTAGAGAAATGCCGAGCTCAGAAGATGGATTTTTGAAAGTAAGACAAATTCTTTAAACTAGTAAATAGTAAGAATAGTCGAATAGAAAATAGTAATGCAAATTGATTTAAAAAAACTTACAATTGAAACAACACATGAGAGCCTAAAAAAAGGCGACTTCACTGTGCGAGAATTGGTTGATGCATATTTGGCGGTTATTTCTGAAAAAAATACTGATATCAATGCATATCTTGAAATTTATGAAGATATTGATGTGCAAGTACGAGAAGCTGAAGCGCGTTTTAAGGAGGGGACTGCGACGCTCTTGACGGGTATTCCCATTGCAGTCAAAGATAATATTTTAATTGAAGGAAAAAAAGTGACGGCTGCGTCAAAAATTTTGTCTGGATATACAGGAACATACACTGCGACCGCAATTAAAAATTTACAAAAACATGCCGTTGTTTTTCTTGGACGCACGAATATGGACGAATTTGCGATGGGAAGTTCTACTGAGACGAGCGCCTATGGTCTTACACGAAATCCGATCGATCGTGAACGTGTACCCGGAGGTTCTTCTGGTGGTTCAGCTGCTGCTCTTGCGATGGATGGAGCGCTTATCGCGCTTGGAAGCGAAACGTGTGGTTCGATCAGACAGCCAGCTGCATTCTGCGGTCTCGTCGGAATGAAGCCGACATATGGTGCCGTCTCTCGTTATGGTTTGATCGCGATGGGAAGTTCGCTTGATCAGATCGGATCATTCGGAAAAACAGTTCGAGATACGGAAATCATGCATGAAGCACTTGCATCATATGATCCGATGGATTCCACTTCTGTTCCGCTTGAAAAGCGTTCCCTAACAGCTGACAGCAAAAAACTGAAAGCTAATCGTATCGGTGTCCCGCGTTCATTCCTTTCCGGTGTTGATCCAGTTGTTATGGAAAATTTCAATCGGAGTCTTGAAAAATTATCTGGAGCCGGCTATGAGATCGTCGATCTCTCGCTTCCAATTCTCAAATATTCATTGGCGGTTTACTACATCATCATGCCTGCGGAGAGTTCCACAAACCTTGCGCGTTTTGATGGTATCCGCTATGGATATTCGCATCCTGGAAAAAATCTACTTGAGACGTATATGAAATCGCGCGGTGAAGGTTTTGGCAGAGAAGTCCGCAGACGTATTCTTCTTGGAACGTATGTTCTTTCGCATGGATATTACGATGCATATTACAATAAAGCCATCAAAGTCCGCGAAGAGATCACTCGCGCAATGAAAGAAGCTTTTGATTCAGTCGATTATATCGTCACGCCAACGACGCCAACTCCACCGTTTAGACTTGGCGAAAAACTTGCCGACCCTGTTGCGATGTATCTTTCTGATGTGTTTTCTGCGCCGGCAAATCTCTCTGGTTGTCCGGCGATCGCGATACCATCAGGTACCACGCATGAGGGACTTCCATTGTCGCTCCAGATCACTGCGCCGTGGTGGCGCGAAGATACGCTCTTTTTGCTTGGTAAAGCGTTTGAAAAATTAGTATAATAAAACTGTATGGCGAAAGATGAAGAAGGAGGCGGAGGAGGTAATCTTCCGTGGATCATAATTGGCGGAGCGGGACTGCTTGCGTTCTTTTTTCTTACCCTCTACAAAGTCGGCAGACCATTCGAACCCACATATCTGAATATCGAATATTTTTTCGGCAAGATCTTGCAATTTTTCCAGTCGGTCTACTACTATATGTTTTATGGCACGACCGGACTTTTGGTCAAAGCGACTGTTGCGCTCATCTGTATTCTTCTGATCACGCTCATCGCGTATCTCATTATCCGCTTGCGCGAGATGGAGCAAGAACACGAAGCGCATGTGTATCATCATGCCGAACACGAAGGACCGACTGCGCTCGCAGGACTCCATCAAGTACTTCGCGATAGTGCGGTCGATACTTCGACTCCGAGCTTTGCGGCACATACTGGAATATCCGCTTTTGAACCGATTTCCGGTCCAGTAGAAGAAAAAAGAGGACAAGCGCGCTGGGAAAAAGTGATCGACCATATTAGTTCACAACATGCATCTGATTGGCGGCTTGCAATTATTGAAGCCGATACGATGCTCGACGAAATGATTGAAGGACATGGATATCCTGGTGGCTCGCTTGGCGAACGGCTTAAAAATGCAGGCACGGGAGCTTTTCGAACGTATCAGGACGCCTGGGAAGCACATACGGTGCGCAACAAGATCGCACACCAAGGGTCAGAATTTCCATTGTTATATCGTGATGCAAAGCAGACGATCGATCGTTACGAGAACGTCTTTCGAGAGTTTGAGTATATCTAAGTTGCAGAAACCAGATTTTTAGGTATAATGACTAGGCGTCATTCGGCGTCTTTTTGTTTCTAAGCTAAAAGCTAGCAGCTAAAACCTAAAAGCTGTTTTATCGCGGGGTGGAGGAGTGGTTACCTCCGAAAGGAATATAGCGCGAATAACCGTCAAAGGTTATGAGCCTATAGAAAGAATGAAGTTATAGTAAACTATTGCGGTTTTTATCACCGCGGGGTGGAGGAGTGGTTACCTCGCAAGGCTCATAACCTTGAAGCGGCCGTTCGATTCGGTCCCCCGCAACAATCGGCACGTGACATGCCAAACATGTCTAATGCTGAGCGTAAATTGCTTGTTAAAGAGTGGCTCGGCACATAGCCTTACATCACTCTAAAGCTTTACTCGGTGGTATTCCCATCGACAAAAGCAAAGCAGTTTGCTTTTGTCGGGGTAGCTCAGTTGGTAGAGCACAGGACTCATAAGCCTGGGGTCGTGGGTTCGATCCCCACCTCCGACACAATACGAAGAAATTCGTATAAAATATTGCGGCTGTAGCTCAACGGTAGAGCACTCGCCTGTCACGCGAGAGGTCGAGGGGTCAGCACCCTTCAGCCGCGCATATAAAAAAACGCCTTCGGGCGTTTTTTTATATGCGCGGCTGAAGCAATGCAAAGCATTGCGGAGGGTGCTGACGGGCGCAGTGATGTTTTGTCAGCAGACAAAACCACGAGCCGGGGTCGCGAAATTTTCGAGCGACGGCGAGGAAATATTGTGACCAAACCCTTCAGCCGCGCAAAAACAAAAATACCCGAAAGGGTATTTTTGTTTTTGCATTAAAGAAATATTTCTAATACACGATCTTCGTAATACTATACTTTCCGATAACTATTCCTCCAGGATTTGTTGTCGTGGTTGCCGGAGTGATCACCATCGGAGAGAACGTACCCGTGAAATTCTTCTGTCCATAGCTCGAGGTGAGCGCTGTCCCCGAAATTGAGGAAACTTTTGCAGAGACGACTGTTGCAGGAATCATCGCGGAGCCGTTGATCTTGATGTCAGCGACATTGATCGGTTGTCCGGTCCAGTTCGTGATGATATATTCGGTCGGAGTTGCGGTTGCGCCAGCTTTGATATTTTTTGTCCCAATGATCGTCACGTCATCTGTCGCTATTCCAGTAGGGAGGCTGACACCTGCAATACCGAGCATCTTGTGATTGCCGTCAAAATTTGATGCGAACATCTCGAATACATGCATCGTTGCGCGCTTCACCATGCTCGTTCCAAATTTTACTACGTTACCGACATCGTCTGACGTCGCGTCATACTTACTGATCGCAGCGCGGTTATCGCCGACACCGTTTAGGTAGTACATCGATTCGATGACATTTCCGTGCATCGCATTATATCGCATGACGTTCGCCAAGAAGTCTGCTGTGTAGAGCGCTTGTGCCATCGTGTTATTCACTGAATATGAACTGAATGAAAATCCAGGAGCTGCGCCATTGTTATCCGTACCCCATGAATTCACGACCATCTTGTATCCCGGATATGCTTGCATGCGAGCGTCCATTTTTGTAGGGATCTGGCTCACATAATGATGCGTGATCGTCTTGAAACAATTGAATTTTGCGTCGATATCGCCGGTCGTGCATGTCTGCTCGACATTCTCATCATTATCCATGACCATGTAAATACCCGCGTAATCAAACCATTTATTCGTACCCGTATTTGAATTTATGATCTTGGTATTCCAATCCGCGACGAATGGATCTGTCGTGTTCAATGGATTGAGCATGCCGACGACGACTTTCATGTCAGGATATGCTGCTTTGACGCCAAGCGCCACTGCTTTTGCACGTGTGACATAATTTTGTGGATCATTTTGAAGCGCTGGTCGGACTGCAGTATCTGAGAGTTCAACACCGGCGAGCACTTTCGGCATGACGAGTCCATGTGCTTTCGCATCGGCGATCATACCGTTTGCCTCAGCGATCGCAAGTTGGTTACTTGCGTCATCGGTCGGAAGAAGTGCAATACCACCACTACCTGCTTTTTGTGTACGGATATTCAAGAGTCCGTATGTCTGCATATCGGTACCCATGTTCTGCATAAATGCAACAAAGCGACTCCAGTGCTTCCATGTCAGTGTCGGGGTCTTGCTTGCCCAGTTATTCAAAGAAGCGTCATCATTACCTGCTGAAGCGAGTTCACTTGAGAGCAACCCGAGGCCATTGCCCTGCCAGTGCGCCCAGTTCATTGTTGCAAGGAGGTCAGAATCATATGAATGTGCACCAGAAGCTTTCCAGAGATCAGCAAACCCAGCTTGTTGGTCAAAAATAGGGAAGGCTCCTGCGAGCGTCACTCCCATAAAATATTTTGAAATGGTTGAACCGACAGGATTTGTCGCGATACTTCCTGGTCCAGTTTGGATCACGTTCGGGTTGCCGATCACGAGCGCCTTGAAAGGCCCTGGATTCGGTGAAAAATTCGCGTACATGAATGCGATTAAGAATACGTATAAGATCGCAGCACCTGCAACCTTGAGACCATTTTTTTCTTGATTCATTTTTGGATCATCGATCATAATAATAAAAATTATCATCCTTGGGGCCGACAGAGACCCAATAAACGGATGCAGTATGCTGTTTTTTGTTAGGATACTGAATTAAATAACTGGGATAATTATACCACGTCGCTCCAGCATCTTTGCAATACTAAAGTGTTAATTTTGCAAATTTGTCCAAAATCTATTACTATAAGCCCGTTGGCACAAGATGTGCCAGTATAAAGTAACAAGTTATAAAGTACATGCAGGGTATCTGAATTCCTGCACTTTCAAACTTTATGGACTTTTAGCTTTATAACTTACTATGCCGTTGTAGCTCAGTTGGTAGAGCACGATATTGGTAATATCGAGGTCTCCGGTTCAATCCCGGACAACGGCTCCAGTTTCGTACAAAAAGGAAAAGAACTATCAAAGGCGTGGGCGTGTCGCAGACACGCCCACGCTGTTTCGCCT
>CALRFE010000007.1 GCA_943356425.1 Candidatus Nomurabacteria bacterium | reverse complement strand
GGCTATTGATGATGATTGCACTGATTGTGATGTTTGTACTGGCTGTAGTGGTCCGCTTGGAGTTGCCGTTTGTGATGTTGCAACAGATTGGAGCGGTGTCGGTGCAGGTGGAGTAATCGTACGCGTCGGCGTTGATTTGATGAAAGAGAACGCTTCCGAAATATCGGAACGCGTCCATCCGCCGCTCGTCATCAACATCCGATAAATATCAGTCTCGCTCGTACCTCGAGCGACCTGACCACGGACAAATGAAATAAGATCTTGGTTTATCATTTTTTATTGGAAACTTTCTAAAACGCTCGCTTGTGAGTTCTGGCTCTGTACGATCTCTTTCTCAAGAGAGCCGACGATGCGATACATATACAGACCGAAGCAAACAAGCAGGAGCCCGCAGGCGACCATCATGTGAACAGTTATTGATTGGTGGAAACTTCCGAGTTGCATATGTTATTTATCGGCGCGATACTGCTTTTTATTGTACCACCATTTTGGCTCGTACAATAGTATTGCGGTGATACACTATCACTTTTTGTATACGAAACAGCAAAAGCATATCCGTCTTTTGCGTCAGAACAGTATGGAAGTTCAATACTCGAATCCTTTTTTGCATCTTGATACGAAGTCTCTTTCTCAAGATTTCCACAAAGACCTAAATACGTGTGTTTTGAGGCATAGAAAATTTCTGAGAGCGAATGCACCTCTTGTAAAAGGTCCTCGATCGATCTTTCTCTAGAAACATCGCGACCATCTTTGATGCTTGCAATCAGATTCTTGTCATGTGCGGGCTTTTCGGGAGCAGTGAGCCGATTGAAATTAGTGAGATACATCACGACATTCGTCTCAAGCGAGCGAGCACCCCCATTTTTTACAGCGGCTGTAAATAGTAATTTGTGCGGCAATTGATCGCGGACTCCGATCCATACTTCGCCATTAGTGAACGAGAACGTATTTAAAAATTGTTCGACAGCCTTGCTCATCTGGGCTGTTGGGGGCTGATTGAAAAGCGAAAGATAGAGCTCTTCAAAGAGCACTGCTTCTTTTTCGATATCGAGCGCGACATTATACCGGCGCATCGCCTGTCCATCCAATGTTTCTTTCGGTAGCTCGAGAAATACGACAAGTCCGGTCCCTTTTTCGATCGTTTCTTTTATGCGCGAGAAGAATGCATTGGAAAAATTATTTTGCACGAGTTTCGCTTTGCTTGTGATATCAGTCTCGGGTCCGGATACCAGTGCAGCGAGTAATGGGAGATCGATGAGTGGAAGAGAGAATTTTTCATCCGGACCGCTCTTGCTTCCAACTGGAGGGACAAAGTGGTGCGCGCTATCGCCGAGATAGGCAACAGCATCAATCAGGGTCCCCGTAAAGATGTTCGGGTTTTTGTCTCCGTCAATCGTGACTTCCCACTTCGTGTCGACCCAAGGGCTCCCTGGATCACCGATGCCGACATCGCCCAAACTACGCACGAGCAAATTTCGGGTAGCGCCGAACGGTGTTCGTACTTCGTCGGTGGTATGTGTCGTCGCAGTTATATCAAAAGAAAAGCTCTGTACGTCCTGCCATGCATGATTCATGTTAGTGACCACCCGTTCTTTATTGGGGAAAAGATACACTGCATATATATAGTATCCGGCTCCACCCAAAAGACAGAGCATGCCGAATGTTATAAGGAATGCTCGTAGATAATGTGTGCGACGCCGTTCTTTGACGACGACCTGTTCACGCGTCGGACCAACAACGAGTGGCGACGCTTTTGCGTGCGTCGGGGTATAAAGATTTGGATGGAGTTAAGTCTCGGCAACGCGGAGCGGAGCGGAAGCCTGTGGCTTCCGCTCCACCGGCGCAACAACAGCCTCAGTTGCAACTGCTTTTTTATCTGAATCGACAATCACTGAAAACACCGCATCAACATCAGCAATCTGCCAACCGCCCTCTTTGATGAGCGTTTGTCTGATGCGTTCGCGGTCAACACCTCTCTTCTGTTCAGCTTTGACATAGAAAAGAAGATCCTGATTAATCATGCTTCTTATTCTAACACAGACAAATCTCTCTGTGTGCATGCGAAAAATGGATATGAGGAAAATATGAAGAAAATAATGCGAAGTACTTGTCGCTCAAAAAAGAAATATCGTATACTACAAACAACATATTAATGAAATGCGTATATTGATTATTGAAGATGATCTTAATCTCGGTCGGATGCTTGCGCTTAATTTCAAAGCGGCGTGCTTCGCTGTTGACTGTACCGGCTGCGGGAACCATGGACTTTCACTCGCAAAAACACATTCTTATGATCTCATAATTCTTGATTATCATCTTCCCAATAAGAACGGATTCGATATTTGTAAGGAGCTCCGCGAAAACGCCCTAACAACTCCGATCGTCATGATCTCAGTGCAGTCTGAAACAGAAACAAAAATAAAATTTTTGGATGTCGGCGCGGATGACTATGTCCAAAAACCGTTTTCTTTCGATGAACTCACGGCACGGGCAAAAGCCATCCTACGCCGCCCAAAGCAGATCATACATCCGAAGATTACTATCGGGAAAATGGTCATCGATGCGAACCGACAAATAGTCACCTGCGGAAATAAAGACATTTACTTGACCCGTAAAGAGTTTGGAATACTCGAGTACCTCGCACGACATCGAGGTACGGTCGTGACAAGAAGCATGATCATGGACCATGTCTGGAACATGGACGGCGACCCTTTCTCAAATGCGATTGAAGCGCACATCTTGAACCTCCGTAAAAAGTTGACCGATGAGGACCACACCTTGATCACCACGGTACCCGGACGAGGATACAAGATATCAGAATACGCATAGATCTACTTTTACTCACTCTCAAGGACAAGATACAATCTGTAGAAAATCTTTCTGTATGACACAAAGAAAACCGAAACGACAAAAGAGGAGCCGTTCTCTCAAAAATCCGATCGATCTTGAGATATTAGGGAAGCATTCGGCCGGCATCCTGCATGACATAGCGAATCCGCTCACCGTCGTACTGCTCGCGCTCGAACAGATCAAGCACTTTGAAAAAATTCCCGAGATCCGAGAGCCGATCTCGCTCGCACGATTGAGTGCAATACAGATGAAATCTATTTTAGAAACAGCATCTGTCTACAAGAAAAAGTCTCCGTCAAAAAAATTCTGCCCCAAGAAAGAGCTCAAAAATATTATTCTTCTCTTCGCCTACTACGCGCAAGAAAAAGATGTTCACGTCTCTTTTTCTGCATCCACCACAGAGAAGATCCGTGGATGCTCTTGTTCTTTCTTCAAAGCATTTGCAAATCTCATTGAAAATGCAATTGATGCATGCGAAGGTATTTCTTCTGAAAAAACGGTCACGATCATGCTCTCAGTGAGAAACGATAAGATGCTGATCACGATCTCTGACAGTGGTTGCGGTATCCCAAAAGGGGTACAAAAAGATATATTCGAGCCATTCTATACAACTAAGCCCCGCGGGTCGGGACTTGGTCTTGCGATAACAAAAGAAAACATTGAGAAGAACTTCAACGGAACAGTGACCTACACGAGTACCGAAGGAGTCGGAACTATTTTTAAGATCTTGATCCCTATTCTTCCTTCCAAATAATATGTTTCTCTTCACGGATCTGACAGGTCCTGTTCACAAAATCTTCACGACCTGATCCTTGACGATACGCGGAATATTGCACAGGATTTTTCTCAGCATATCGCTGATGATATTCTTCTGCTTCATAAAAACGAGTGGCCGGTAATACTTCCACCGCATGTGGTCTGTCATAGACATGGCTTGCATCGAGTTCCATGAGCGCACCATCGATTATTTCTTTTTCTTCGGCAGAATTAAAAAAAATAGCTGTTCGATAGGATCCTCCCCTGTCATGGAATTGACCACCCGTATCAGTCGGATCAATATGATCGATAAAAAATTGCACCAATTTCTTGAAGCTCGTCTTTGCCGGATCGTATGTCACAAAAACAGCCTCACGATGATCGCCATGATCTTCATATGTCGGATCAAGCATCGTTCCTCCCATATATCCCGAAACAGCTGAAATGACACCGGACAGAGCACCGAGATCGTGTTCCACGCACCAAAAGCACCCACCTGCAAAATATGCAACATTGGTCATTGGACGTCTGGGCCATACTGATTAGGATCAGTGACCGCCGGCTTGGTAGCCTTTATTTTTTCAAACAACATTGCACGATCAGTAAAATCGAGAAGCACTGCGTGCAATTTTTTCGTATCGATGGGCCCTTTTTGCTGTATGGTCAGGGCAAGGGCCTCTTGAGAATAATCAAATCGAGAAACACGATACAAGACAGTGTAACTATATCCGATCGTGAGCGCAAAAAATATGAAAAATCCAACAAGGATCGCATGCCACACTTTTGTCGGAGCCAGATGCGACAGTCGTGGAGCGGTATCCGGTTTCAATTTTTTATTTTTTGAAAAATAAAGATCCATGCTATTTTTTGGAAATAAAGCTGATAAGACGGACAGTAAAATTCCCTTCCCACGCGGTCCCATCCGAAGATCCTGATTGATCATGTGCGATCACCGAAGAAGTAGAAGAGAGTGTCGGGCGGGCGGGCACCTTGTCGGTCACCGCAAATGTTGCTTTTTCGATCGCAAGGACATATGGCGCATTTTCAATGAGAGAAATGAGCTTATAGATATCAGCGAATGCGCCTTGCGCTTTAAACGAAATAAGGATGGTCTTTTGGTCCTTGTCAGTAGTAGCATCTAAGAGCGCAAATGTGGTATTGGCGATCTTGCCGTACGATTCGAGTGTCTCAAGAAAATGGGCAGTCTCGTCGGCGGAAACAAAATGAGCATTAAGCGCTGTTCGTTGGTCGCGGATAGTATCGATGGTTTTTGCAAGCGCAACTTGATCCTTTTGTGTCATGGTCTTCGATGCGAGCGCGAGCGCGAGCGCATGCACCCGTTCTTCTTGCTTATAGATAGAAAAAAGCATGAGTCCATAGAGGACAAAAGTACTGAGGGCTAAAAATCCCGCAATGAGAAGACCACTATATGTGCTGATCCGGTGTTTTGTGATCATAATGCATCAAATTCGAGAGCGAACGGCACGCTCGTATCTTTTACTAGATTTGAAATAGGCAAAGAAACTCCCGAATATCGTGTGTCGTCCTTGAGGATCTTAGTGAAAGAAACAAGTGCATTTCGCGTACGGGCAACCCCAGATATTCCGATATGCGTCTTATCACCTTGGATCGTGAACAGGAGATGGGTGATCTTGATATCGGGTGTCTTCTTATTCTGTATCGGCAATATTCCATCAACGGAAACACTAAATTTTTTCTGCTTGCCGTCTTTGAAGACCGCGAGTTTATCTGATATGTCGCCGATGATCTCGCGCGAGAGAGCAGTATCTGCTCCTTGTACCTTGCTGTCAGCGACGAGGATCTCTGATTCGAGGGAATGTGCTTGCGATTCAAGTACGAGCACTGATGGGACAAGGAGCAACGTGCCGACAAGGAGCAACGTGCCGACAAGGAAAAATACGACGGTGCAGAGCCGTACGACATAATGCCGTTTCAATGATTTCTTATAAGCAAGTGGTAATAGATTAATCATATTCAAAATCAGCGAGCGCAAGACCGAGTGCACACGCATATCCGAGCGAGTCATTATGTTCTATCGGCGGTATGTATGAGTCGAGCGTATTAATATTTGCCCAAGGATCAGCCAACCGAGCACTCACATGCAGTGATGCTGATAAATATTCAGGAAGTCCGATAAGATTCGCATTCCCACCGCAAAGAATGATCTCCTTGATGAGCGGACGTGGACGACCTTTATCATCAGTATAGGTATTCCAGTACAAATAATTCTTACTGATCTCATCACGGAGTACCGACGTACTGTTCAAAATTATTTGGAATGATTCTGAAGATGTATCAGTGTGCAAGAGACCCTGTTCTCGTTTTATTTTTTCAGCTTCGGCAAAAGGAATACTGAATGCTTTTTCTATGCTCGCCGTGATCAGATCTCCGCCCATGTCGATCGTCGTACCAAAAAGAACGACGCCATCGAGTACAACCGAGATGCTTGTACGCGTCTCGCCGAAATCCACGATCATGACAGCTCCGCTGTCTCCCTCTTTGACAACGGCGCGCGCGATAGATTGAGTTTCGACTTCAAAAGCGATCGGGGTCATTTCCGCACGAGTAAAGACCGTGATGTAACTATCGATGATCTCTTTTGAAACGGCTGTCACTTGTACGTCGACTGCATCATTATGATATGCGAGGACCGCATAATCAAATACTGTTTCGGTGGCTTTGATCGGCACATGTTCTTCGAGCTGGAGGGCGATCGTATCCATGATGTCCGTATGCGCGATGACCGGAAGATGTAACCTGAACGTATACACTTGTTCTTCCGGCAGAGAGACCCGGACACGACTGATCCCTTCTTTGCGCGCAAAAGTACGAAGTACTTCGATAACTTTTTCCTGATCATGAATGATGCCTCCGGTAATTATCCCAGGTGAAAGAGCGACCATGCCATGCCGAGCGACCGTAAGCTGTTTTTTCTTGTATGCCAATTCTGCGTATCGGATCGTCTGATCGGAAATATCAATACCAACGGATCGAAAAAGAAGGAATGCAGGTACGGGGAAAAATGTTTCCTGTGTTTTGTGGATCATCATCTATAGTATACGGCATCAGAGAAAGAGAAGGAAGTATATTACTTAACTTCTTGCCATAAGATCGTCGTATATTTATCCGAGGTGAGCGGAAAAGAAGGCGGGGGTCCGTACAAGAGATTTGCGTCGTAGTTGATATTTCTCGTCGCATATCCTGTGCCATCAGTGTAGGCGAAGCCATATCGTTGATTGGTTCCGATCATACCATAGAGCGTAATCGAAGTTCTTGTGTTGTACGGCGAACAGGATGAACCATAATAATACCTGCCGGCACGACCGTTCTGCGCGATCAATGCTGCGTCGATACGGAGCGTCGTCGCACTTGCCATACCGGTATTGATATTATTCTGAGCGACGAGCGCAAGCACATCTTGTCCATCGTAGTTGGTATATTTGAGATCACTATTGACGGTAATGCTTTTTCTCGTATTGACGTTATCTGGAAATTTTCCAGCAGCAACAGTCACCCGCGCAGTATTGATCTGCCCGTCGACCCATACATCATCCTCTGCAAAGATGATGCCGTTCGTCGGATTCGGATAATTTGCGACAAACGTCTGCCCGTTATTTGCGCGAATACTCCACGTGCCCCATCCGGTCTGGCTCTGGCTGTTCGTGCATCCGTTAGGCGCACTCTGCATATTCGTGACCTTGTACACATCGAACGTATCATTCACTTTGAAGATGATATGGTACCCGAGCGCACCTGATGGCGCTAGATATTTTCCTGATGCCTGCGCATTTGATTTCATATTCGAAAGATCATTCGTGATCCCCGCGAAATCGACTTGCGGAACCGGAAATTGTCGATCTGCGATGAACACATCAGTGCGCGCGGGAACGGTCGCCGGTGGAGCTTCAAGCGGACGAAACGCATCATTGATGCCAGAAGACGGCGGAGCATTCACGTGGGTATGCACGCCGAATTCGTTTGCACCAGTATGGTCGGGATCATCATAGGATGTTTTTGCCGATGACACGATATTATGCGCAATACCATCGAAACGTATTCCGCCATTCGAATGCACCTGTCCAAAAATCTCCGTTCCTTGCCCGAAGCGCATATCGGCGTTTGCAACGACCGCATATTTTGCAAATGACGGAATCGCGAGCTGTGTTTTGACCGTACGTGCAAGATGTGTATCAGCAAGCACCGTGCCTTTTGACTGGATCGTGACCAACGTCGAACCGGTGATAGGCGGTGTGATCGTCAGAGAAAAACTGCCGATCGTCACACCGTTCTTATCTTTGAAAGCATGCACGTAGGGCCCTGAAACATTCGTACCATCTTTAAAATCATTTTGTGCATGTGCAAGATGCCACCGATAATAATCAATCCCTGCTTCCGCGATCTGCATCGCCTGTTCACGCGCAGACAAAACACGAGATGCCTTGAGAGATATTCCCGCCCAGCCGATAAATACCGTAACAAAAAGCATCCCGATCCCCGCGTATACGATCGTGCTTATGAGCAGAAAACCTTTTTTATTGTGGTGAGATGGAAAATGCATATTATAAATTATCTTTTAAATTTCGTAGCGATACTTCCGTCGTAATGGTCATATGTGCAGGAGTATTTCGGGTAGCAATAGAGAGCTGTAACGTGATCTTGACGAGCCGTACTGAAAGTATCGGCACCGGGCTCGAAAGCGGACTCGTTGTTCCGTCATAATTACCATCGTAATATTCAAAAATAGGATTAGCGCCGTTCGCCACATCAGGAATGATGGTCGTTATCTGCTCATTACCACTCGCATAGACATATGGATTCCCTGTCGGCACGATGACTCCTTTTTTAAGATTGGTGCCCGAAAGAAAATATCGGATCCGTTCTTTGATGCCGTTGGCGTCCGTGTCTGAATAAAAAGTGAACGATTGTGGAGAGACATCCTCGAGTGCATATCCCCCATTTGAAGAAGGAGACGCTCCACGGATCTCATTGGTGATCGGCTGCAAAATACGGCGCGCATCATCATTGACGGTAAGATTACCTTGGAAGATAGTTCTGAAAAAATAAATATCGCGCTGTAACGTTCCGATCGCGACCCCGACAATAGCAATGATCGCCATCGTCAAGATGACTTCGAGCAATGTAAATCCTTGTGTATGTGATCGTCGCATGTTCATAATTATGGTGTCAGCGTTATTTCTTCTTTCTGCCAGTTGCTATTTACAGAAACACTACCGGTGTATGTCTGATATCCGTCCTTAGTGACAGTGATCGTATACGTCCCGCTCGCAAGCCCAGCAAATGAAATTTGTCCCGGCGGCGTGCACGAAGAAGAGAACGTGAACGAAACATCTGAAACAGAAGGGGTGTATCCGGAATCTTCAGTCGAAAGGAATAGACGGTATCGTAAATATTGATCGCCATCATGGATCGCATTGATGTTCTGATCCGCGAGCGTGTAATAGGTAGCATCAGTGCCGTCTGGACCGAGATAGTTCCATGTCGTATTGTCAGTATTTGTGGCGATCTGCATCCGAACACTATCCGTACCCGTATGGGACGGCTGGCTCGTCGGGCTCCATACGATCTGATGGAAATTACTTATCGCTCCAGTATTAAAAGTGGAAGATGTGAGTGCCCCGCTTCCCGTATATGCGCCAAAAACATTTTCCAGTCGGACTTCGCCGGGAGACGTCGTCGTATCTATTCCGCTCGTAGCACTAAAATATTTTGCAGGATCAGTATAATCCGCTTGTCCATCACCGAGCGACCAGTCGCTCTGTGAGATAAATCCTTCATTCGTCGTCTGCGTCGAGGTGTAACCTGATTTTTGTAATGTCACAGACGCATCGGAGATCGGAAGTCCGGTCGATTGATCGCGTACGACGACGAGCAGTCGTCGTGCGCTCTTTTGTGCGACGATCAATTGCATGTTCTGCGTCGCTCCCGGCGGAAGCCCGAGCGACATGAGCGGATTCGTGCCGATGAGATCATAACTCGCATCAAGAAGCGCGGTTACATAAGTGTCCCATTCGAGCCCCGTGACCGTATTTGCTCCGCTACCATTTGTCGTATGTGTGACATCATATTTGAGCACCGTAGGATTTGTCCCAATGGTCTTGCTACCGGTCAAAGAAAAATTAAGGCTCGGCACAGGACTGCACGTCGTAGTGATCGTCGTGGTCTGGAGTGTGCTCGTCTGATCGATCGTGAAGCTCAACTGAGTGATCTGTCCAACAACAACGGTCGCATTTGGTTTTGTCGGATTTGGATTTCCTGATGCACCGGTCGGATATGTTTGTTCTGTTGAATATCCATTTTTTGTGACCGTGATCTTATACCCTTCGACTGAAGGAGGCGCATCAACAATAGAGAGCGTCCCATCGGTCGTTGTTGTATCAGTGATCGATACGACGGGCGTGATCGAATCATTGACGATCGTGACAGTCGCACCGGAAACCGGCTGTCCGTTCGAATCAAACGCACGAAGGATCAGTGCGCCATTCGTCGAAGCGGTTTCAAGATTTTTAGGAGCGACCTTCGTCGTATATGAGACCGTTCCGAAATTTCGACAGGCAGTACACGAAATAGCGATTTCAGCGAGCTTATTATCAGCAGGAGAAAGATCATTCGGTGTTCCGCCGATCGTGCCGTCAAATGGATCATCAATACTGCGGATCGTTGTTGTTACGGTAAAGATCGTACCATTTCGCGCAAGGATCTGCGTCGCGGGAATGGTTCCATGAGGAATACCCGTTGTCGTTCCGATATTTTGATACGGCATATTTCTGATGATCTCAAGTTGTTCATTCGCAAGAAATGTCGCAGCTTCGCGCTCATGCAAGAGTGTTGATAATCTTAAGATATATGTAAAACCATTATAGAGTGCAATCGAGACGGTGACAAAAAACGAAACAGCGATCAGTGTCTCAATGAGTGTCATTCCATTTTTTGTTTTATTGTTGTGCATCAATTTATGCTTCCCATCAATGAATACATCGGCGAGATCATCGAGATCGCAAAGAACCCGACGGCGACACCGATAAAGACCACGAGCACTGGTTCAATGATCGTCGAGAGATCCTTTGTCTTCGCATCGACTTCTTCTTCATAAAAAGAAGCGACATCCATGAGCATCTTGGTAATGTTCCCGGTCTCTTCCCCCACCTCCATCATCTCACTCATCATGATCGGATATAGATCGGCGCGTTCTTTGAATGATTTAGAAAGTGGTTCGCCCTTTTGTATCAGCTCGATCGTCGATTGGAGAACTTTCTTATATTCCCCGTTTTGCAGGACATCTTTGGTGATCGAGAGCGCACGAGCAACGTCGACGCCGGATGTCAGGAGTGATGCGAGTGTCCGAGCCGTGCGGGCCGTATTGACTTCTTTTATTAAAATTCCCACGACGGGAATGCGCACGATGACACGATCGGCAATTCTTTTTACTGAAGGGATCCGTGCTGCAAAGGTGATAGCACCGACAAAAATAAAGAAGAGGGAGAAGATAATGATCGGGTGATGCGCAAACAGATCACTGATAAAAATGACGAACCGTGTTGAGGCTGGCAATGGCACATTGAGCTCCACGAATGTCTGCGTCAACGTCGGAACGACGAATACGAGCATCAAAATAGCGATAAGAATAATCGCGATAAAAACAATCGCCGGATACATCATCGCCCCTTTTATTTTTCGATTGAGCGTATAGATCTTATCGAGATGGATTCCGACTTCTTGGAGCGATCCGGGAACATTGCCTGATTCTTCTCCTGCGTTGATCATCGACACAAATAAGCTTGAAAATACTTTCGGGTATTTTTTCATTCCGCCAGAGAGCGTGCCTCCATTGTCGATATCTCTCATGAGGCCCTCGAGCACTTTTTGGAGCGCATCCTTTTTTGTCTGCTTATGAAGGACTTCGAGCGCACGAGCGAGCGGAAGCCCCGCTTTCAGCATTCCCGAAAGATTTTTTGTAAAGATGATCTTCTCATGAAGTGAGATGCGGTTAAGAAATGGCAGTGAAAATGAAAATTGTTTTTTCTCTTTGTCCGGTTTCACTGAGAACGGCGTCATCCCCATGTCGCGGACCAATTTCGCGCCAGAAAAGACATCATCAGCTTCGATGACTCCTTCGGCAAACGTTCCTTCCTTTGTCTGCGCTTTATAATTGAATTTCATATATTAAAAAATTATTCCGATACGACACGTAACACTTCTTCTGTTGTCGTTATGCCTTGCGCGGCAAAAAAGAGCCCGTCTTCGAGCATCGTCATCATACCTTCGCTCTTTGCTTGCTTTTCGACCGCATCAGCGGTGCCGCCCTTCAAGATGATCTCCTTGATCGGAGAAGTCACTTTGAGCACCTCATGTATTCCGATACGACCGTGATACCCGTCTTCGCTTTCCTCGCTCTTTTGTGGCTTATAAAAAGGTATCGTGTCCCAACGAGCATCTTCGGGAACAACCTTTTCTTTTTTCAAAATATCGAGCATGCGATCAAGATCAATGATCTTTGCAAGCGCATCGTGTTCTGCTTCTGAAAGAAAATATTGTTCTTTCGTTTCGGTGAGTTTTCGGACCAAGCGCTGGGCGATGATGACCTTGAGTGTTGAGACGATCAAGAACGGCTCAACGCCCATATCGATCAGACGCGGAATTGCACCGGCAGCAGAATTGGTGTGGATCGTCGAGAGCACGAGGTGTCCGGTAAGTGATGCATTGACTGCGAGTGAGGCAGTTTCTCCATCACGGATCTCTCCCACCATCAAGATGTCGGGGTCTTGACGGAGCAGTGACCGGAGCGCATTCGGAAATGTCATACCGATTTCAGGTTTTACTTGTGTCTGATTGATGCGCGGCATCTGGTATTCGATCGGATCTTCGACTGTCGAAATATTCACATCGGGCGTATTTAAAATATCAAGCATTGTGTAGAGCGTCGTCGTCTTTCCGGAACCGGTCGGACCGGCAGCGAGCAACATCCCCTCGCGCTGATGCATGCCGTCATGAAGACAATCGAGTGCAGTTCCATGGAAGCCGAGTTTTTCGAGTGTAAAACCTTTCGTGCTCTCCTTCAAGATACGGATGACGATCTTCTCGCCAAAATAGGTCGGAAGTGTCGACACACGGAACGAAACACGTTGATCATTGTCAATGATCTTGAAACGGCCATCTTGTGGTAGACGCTTCTCGTCCAATTTCAAGTTCGAGAGCACTTTGATGCGCGCGATGATTCCCGGAGTCGCCTCTTTTGGGAACGTCATCGCATCATGCAAAATACCATCGATACGATATCGGACGATGAGCGACTCTTCTTCGGGCTCGATGTGGATATCTGATGCGTTCTGTAATATGGCATGGGAAACGAGCGTATCGACAACTTTGACGATCGGCAGATCTTCAGCCATTTTCTTCAGCTCCTTCTCGCCCATCGCTTCCGTAGGGACACCTTCGGTCACGAGCGAGATACTTTTCGCCTCATTTTTCAGGATCGCATCAAAATCAGCCTGAAGGCTTTTTTTGTACTGCGTGAGGACTATTTTGATCGAAGCGACATCGGTCAAGCGTGGGAGGATCTTGAGTCCGACTTTTTTCTTAATGAAATCGATGACGGGAAGATCGTTCACGTCGAGCATGGCGATCTCGAGCTCATTCCCCTTCTTATTGTACGCGACGATATTATGATTGCGCGCGATCGGTTCTGGGATCAATGACAATATCTCTGGTGCGATTTTTTCATCTTTAAGAGAAATGAACGGTATGTTCTGCGCATATGCCTCGACGCGTCGAATACCTTCTTCGGTAATTTTTTGTGACGCGATCAAAACATCACGAAGTGGGATCTTTCGTTCTTCTGCTTCTTTGAGCGCTTTTACAAGATCCTCTTCTTTGACAAGACCAGAATCGAGCAAAAATGTGCGGAGCCGATCATTTTGTAGTTGCATATCTTGTTGTAAGTATACCAAAATTCAAAAAGAATAACGAGATATCGTCTGCGCAAAAGGAACTACAAGCGATGAATTAGCGTTTCTTTGAGAGGGAGAGCTCGTGTAAGATACGGCACGGTTCAACGATGCGAGGATCAATGATGTTGTAGTAGCCATTCAGTCCGATACGGTGCACGGTGACCAGTTTTGCATGGCGAAGAAGCGCGAGATGTTGTGATACGTTCGCTTTTGCGACACCGAGTGTCTTAACAAGATCTTCAACGGACATTTCCTGTTCTCGGAGCAGATTCAAGATCTCGAGACGTTTCGGGTTTGCGAGTATTTTGTAGGTCTCGGCATTCCGCTCATATGCGACACGCGGAAGCGGTTGTTTGATTTTAGTGACAGTTTTCATCTCGTCAGAGTATGCGACAAGTTTCGATAAAATGCAACTAGTTATACAGAGGTTTTTGCTCAGAATACCCTTCCTGATAATTTGCAAAACGTGCCATGGCATAAAGCGCACTCGAGAGCCGATTCAAGAACTGGATGCTCTCATCTTGTATCGCGCGCTCGCCTCTATCACGGACCATGACGATGAGGCGTTCAGCGCGCCGTGCGATCGTCCGCGTAACATCCAAGTAGGCACCACATGTTCCGCCACCCGGAATAATGAATGATCTGATCGGCGGTAATAATGTATCGATCTCATCGATCACCCTCTCAAGAAATGCAACATGCTTCATCGCTATTCGCACCTCCCCACCGGCGAGCTCTCCTTGGACAGAAAATAAGTTCTGTTGGAAGATCTCAAGAATTTCTGGGTATGAGATCTTTGCACCGCCGATATAGGCGACATCTTCTGTTGTGTGGGCGAGTGTTTTTGCATATCCGATGGAACAGTTGAGCTCATCGAGCGTACCAAGCGCTTCAAAAACAAGAGCTCCCTTGCTCACACGCTGTCCTTCCTGGCAGTCAAACAGTTTTGTTGTTCCATTGTCTCCTTTTTTTGTGTACAACATACTATTTATATTTCGCAGAGACCCGCAACACAGGCGAGTTCGCGCTTTACTTCTGTTTCGTCTTCCCGCTCATACGTAACGATCTTTGAAAAATCCAATGTGCCTAGACGTTTTTTCATTTCTTCATATTTTTCGCGCGTTATGGTCTCGTACGGTGCGAGCTGGTACACATGATTTGATCTCGGCAAAAACGAGAGACCTCCGACAATGTCCCAATTTTCATAGACCCAATGCGCAACTTTGAGCCATTCATCTTCACCAACAGAGACCGTCACCGATGGATTGTGTTCAGTAAAATGTTTCTTGACGATCTTCCAATGTTCTAATTGCGCGATCGCATCGATATCATCTTTGCAGATCGCTCCATCAGGCGCTTTGACGGGAAACTCAAGCACATACGTGCTTGCCGTCTCTTTTGTTTGACCAACTTCTGGATAATACGGCACCCCTTGGTCTTTCAACATCTTAAAGAGCGCATCAGTTGCAGAAATGCGGACACGGCGAATATAGTACGGCGCATGGCGCGGATGCATACCACTCGCACAATCGACCGTCTGCGAAACAGTGCCTGATGGTTTAACACAGGTGATACATGTAGCGGCAGGGATACCGAAACGTTTCGCGTATTTCTTGTTCACGTCGATCGCGAGCGCTTTCATTTTTTCTAAAATATTCGGATCGCGCACTTTTTCAGAATCCCACTGTCCAGTGATCGAGACGCCGAGCAATCGTTCCTGTTCACAATTCTTTTTCCATTCTTTTGAGAGATACGGAAAATACGTGAGTGATGATTGATACGTGCCCAAAATAGTTGCGACGCGGATTTTTTGCAGTAATGTTTCTTCGGTATCATCGGCACGCGCAACGACTTCAGAGAGATTACAAAATTGTTTCGATTGCAAGATGATCTCTCCGCAGGGATTGGTGCCCCACGACGGATAAATACCGCCCTTCCATTGATCGAGTCTGCGCTTTGGCAATGTACCGACAAGCCCTCCGCGATTAAAGATACCGCGTTCACCACTACCGCTTTTCATGAGCGCGATCCATTCGTCAAGAAATTCAGCGGTTGTCGGTTTTGCAACATATACTGCGGAATTATTTGCGAGCATGCGCTGCCCTTCTGAAATATAGAACTGGCCTTTTTTAGAATCACGGATCGCCTCATCATCTAAATCAGAAAGTGAAATCATTGCACTACGGCGCACACCACCCGCAACAACACATTCGCCGATCTTGCAGATGATATCGTGCGCATCGAGATTTGAAAGATGTCTGCCTTGGCGACGAAGAATTCGCTCTCGGGTAAATTCGAGCAATGACTGAAGTGGTGCCGGACCGGAACTTTTTCCTCCCATTGTCTTTAGCCGTGAACCAGCGGGACGGATGCGAGAATAGTCGAATGAAACATCTTGTCCTTCGAACCAGGTCTTCATTCCAAAAGAGAACGCATCTGCCCAGCCTTCTTTACTATCGGCAACGACATGTGTGGGTAATTTTTTTCCTGTCTGCCTTAAGATCTGCGGAAGTGCTTGGATGTTCTCGCTCTCTACTGACCAACCGACGCCTGTCCCGCACATCGAGATATACATGACCTCAGCAAAATCTTGAAATGTTTTTGGCGCAATAAAAGAACAATTATACGCGCAGACGTTCGTGCGACGTGCTGCTTTGCCTGCGAATTGAAGTAACCGCATGGACGGCATGGATTCTTGTTTTAAAATTGTTTCTCGGATTTCTCCGTATTCATGTTCCGTAAGTTTAGAACCGACATTGTCGCGCATAAAATCAATATAGCGATCAACAGTCTCGATCCATGTCTCGCGACGATCTTCTTCGGGAACCCATTTTGCATAGGTGCGATAATACACAAATTCAGCAAGTGGATTTCTAAAATATTTCTTGCCTGCAAGTACGAGTTCTTTCACTTTTTCTGGTACAAAACCATTTTTTTCTCGTACAAGCGATCGTTCTTTTCGATAGAGAATATATGCTTTTGCGGTCTGCAAATATCCAGAAGCAATAAGTTCATTCTCGACGATATCCTGTATCGTTTCAACAGAGGGAATAAATACTTTTATTTTCTTTTCTTTTTTAACTACCAAGAGCGCGTCAAGGACTGTACGCATTACTTTTTCAGCAGATTCTTCATCCCCTTCTTGTACTGACTGCATTGCGCGAAAAATAGCGCGCGTAATATGTTTTGCATCAAACGGAACGATCGTGCCATCACGTTTTTGTATTTGCTGTAATGAAAAGTATTTCTTTATATACGCGCGCGTTGTCATACCTGTTTTGGATTAAAAATTTTAATAATAGATTCGGTCTCAAATTTTTTATTCTCAATGACAAATCGATATACGAGCGGAGAAAGTATCATCGCAAAACCAATATTGCCTGCGAGATGAAGTGCGGTGAATGGAATCTGTCCGATCAATGCTTCCATAAATGGCTGCCCGAAAAAAATCGGTCCAATCGAAAGCCCGGTGACTGCGTCGTAAACAAGAGTACCCATGACTGCAAATTGTATGTAACCGAACGTATTGTTGTTTTTATTTTTAAAATAAAGTGCGGCCCAAAGCCCTAGAAATCCATATGCGAATGCAGTGATGAATGTCCACATGCCGACTTTCCCGCTAATAACATCAAAAAGGACCATGCTCGCGAACGCAAAAGAAAATCCGGCAAACATTCCATATGCACGAGAAAATGGCATCTGCGTCGCAAGGATCGGTTCGATATTCGGCGGTCGGAACGGGATGAGGCGGATCAAAAGACATACGATAAATCCGAGAACATACTTGAGCCAATTTTTTTTATACGTTTCCATAATGAGAGATAATTATACCGGCTTGGCAAGGCGCAAGCGGTGGTTTATAATGGAGTTAGTTGCATAGTTTCGCAACTGCTAAACAAGTATACTCCAAAAATTTACACTTGTGCAACAGTGGATAACTCAATTTTTGATATACTAAACGAGAGCTTTATTAATCATTTTTATAATACACATGTTCACCTATCTCATATTTGAAATGCTCTCGGCGATCGTCGGTATCATTGCCATCGGTATCATCATTGTCCATATCATAAAAAATCCGACCGTTCACGCAGTAATAGGCAAAAAAAGCACTTTTATTCCCATCATATTGTTCGTTATCGCTTTTTTCGCGGGACTCATTGCAAACAGAACATACGCGCCTGATTTTGCGATGCCTGTATTTATGCACTCTCATGCCCCAGGAGGGCTTCCGCCATCAATTCCCTTCTCTAAGATCCTTGATTTTTTCATTCATGAGAAAAATTTTGAAA
>CALRFE010000006.1 GCA_943356425.1 Candidatus Nomurabacteria bacterium | reverse complement strand
CCAGATATAAAAATGCCCTTGTAGTTCAATGGATAGAACTGCGGACTTCTAAGCCGTCGATGTAGGTTCGATTCCTACCAGGGGCACTACATTAAATTTCTTCAATCCCCTTCCGTGCGACACCGATCACAGAAGCAAACCCGAGTGCATCATTATGATACATCGGTGGAATATATTTTTTTTCATTAAAAATTCCTTCCCAAGGATTTCCGAGCATGACCGGAATTTTGAGCGCGGTTGTCAAATATTCTGCAATACTAGGAAGCGAGGCATTGCTTCCGGAAAGAATGATATTCTTTATATTCGGATAGGATAATTTCTTTTCTTTGACCACAAGATGCCAACGGATATATTCACTATTGATCATATCAGCAAGTACTGCCGTGACTGTGATGACATCAGTGAGCGTTTGTTTTTTAGAATACGCCGAGCGTAGCCCGTTTTTATTTTTTAGTTTTTTCGCATCTGAAAATGAGATCTGTTCTCTTCGTTCAATGGCATTGGTAATAATATACCCGCCGATCGGCAATAGTGCCCGCGCAAGTACGACATGATTTTCCACAAAGAGAATGATCGTGCGCGTTTCTCCGAAATCCACGATCATGGAAAGTTTTCTGTTCGCATACGAACAGAACGCGCGCGCAATCGACGTCGCTTCAGATTCGAACGAAAGCGCTCGAATACCAGCTTTTTTAAAAAGCATCTCGTACTCTTTTACGATTTCTTTTGAAGGCGATGACATCTCGGGCAGTGATACGTGCGCTTGGCGGATGTTCTCTTTTTTTACAAATGCTTTGAGCATTTCTGCCAACTTCGGCGCATCACGAACAACGCCGCCCGAAATAGTACCGTGCGGGAGTTCCATCTCGCCAAATCGCCCGAGCTCGTATGAATCATCAGATGAAACAAGTTCGCAATATTTGACCATGTGATCCGAAAGTGCGAGACCGGGCGACCGTTTTTTTGAAGTGAACATATTTGTAGTATACCAAAAAATTTCTTACAATTTTTTTTGAAATCGAGAGACGATGACAGGAACCGCAACAGAGACGATGACGATACAAAGGATGATCGGCAGAATGTAGCGATCGATATCCGGGATAATCCGTCCAAGGAAAAATCCAGATGCGAGCATGAGCATTACCCAGAGGATTCCACCGGTAATGTTGTACGGCAGAAATGTTTTGTACTGCATCTCGCCTACACCCGCGAGTATCGGCGCAAACGTGCGCACGATCGGAATGAAGCGCGCAAGAATGATCGTTTTTTTGCCATGTCGTTCATAAAAAAGTTTTGTCCGTTCAACATGTCTTTTTTTGAAAAAGAAAGAATCTTCTCGTGTAAAAATTCGCGGACCGATCTTTTTACCGAACCAATAGCCGACACTGTCGCCTAAGATTGCAGCAACGATCGAACCGATGAGTAGTGTGCCGAAATGAAAATATCCCTGCGATGCAAGTAGCCCCGCGGTAAAAAGCAGTGAGTCGCCTGGAAAAAAGAAACCGAAAAATAATCCGCTCTCAGCGAAAATAATGGCCATTACACCCACAAGTCCGACAGTCTGTATTAAAAAAATGGGATCCAGGATTTGCATAAAAATCTAAAGACTAAAATCTAAATTAATTCTGATTTTGTTTCGATTTATTAATAAGACTGACGAAAATCAACCTCAACTGCTTTGCTTCACTTGATAGCTCTTTTATAGATTCATTATTTACCGTAAGAGCAATCATCCTTAACCAGTACTCGGTTTCTCGAGCTTCCTTTTTACATATTCCAACCTTATGAATGTAGTCGTTACGAGATTCAGCACAATCAGCTTCACAATAATTAGCACCGATACTTGTACCAGCCTTGACGAGCTGGTTGATCAGCGGCAATGTTACAACAGTTTTTGGAATTTTTTGTGAAAAAGTAATTATTTTTTCTCCAAAAAGACTTGTTCGTTCAACCAGATCAAAAACTTTTCCTACTTCTTTATTTTGCATTATTTAGACTTTAGTTTTTAGAATTTAGACTTTCCCCTACCGAATCTTACTACCGGACTTAACGTCTTTTTCGGGAACTAAAAAAACTGGAGCCTCATCAATCCCGTCAACCGCCATAAGCATGCCATGCGATTCCACACCGCGGATCGTGCGCGGTTCAAGATTTACAATATAGAGCACTTGTTTGCCGATGAGCTTTTCATATTCTGGATAATAGTCGCGAATACCTGAAACGATCTGGCGAATATCACGCTCTGGCTCAAGACCTTCTTCAGTTGGCTTAAACCCAAAATCAACCTGGCATTTGAGCAGTTTGTCTGTTCCTTCGACCGGTTCGATCTCTCTGATCGTTCCGACTCGAATATCCATCTTCTTAAAATCATCAAATGATACATAACTCATGGGTCCAGTATAAATTAGAAAGCTCAAAAAAGGTGCTTGACAATATATTGCTTTCTCGGCATAATTTAGAAAAATCATTCTCATGAACAGATACTTTCTCCCTTCTGAGATAGCCACCGCGGCGATTTCAGTGAATACCCTGTATTACGAATTCAAAGACCTTCACGAGGTTTTCATTAACAACAACACAAGTCATGATATCGCGCTCCAATTCAATGCTTGGCTTCGAAATGATAAGCCTAAAGATAACAGAGAATTCACTGTTTCTCCTCTTGATATAGAGGTCGTAGAAAATATGTTCACTTATTATGAACACTACTCATCTGCGTTCAAAGATGTACGAAAAAGTTCTGGTAAAAAGATGCTTTTCTTGTGCGCCGCATTCGATGTATGGCAGAGCACTGCAAGGAATATTGCGTTGAATATTTTTATCGGTTGTGTAAGCAACTACATCCATGAACATGGGCTCAAGCGCAAAAAAATTGCCGAACCTGTTCCCTCAAAGAAAAAAATGCACCTGTATTTGCGTGAAGCATATGCGCTCATCGAAGCTGAAGCAAAACGATACGGTGATTCCGTCCCCGATTATTTAGCGCACATCAATGGCTTAGAATGTTGAACAAAAAAATTCATTAAAAAATAAACCATGAGCACCGAGCTACTCCAAAAAACGGTCAGTGCCGAATTCGGCGACAAAGACCTCGAAACACAGAAACTCATTTTTGAATATCTCGCCGAACCGAGCGTTGGATCGATCTGCGAAGAACCCGAAGATGCTATAGCACTCAAAGCATCCTACGATTCCGGAAAATGAAAAGTTAAATAAAAAAATCGTTACCCGCAAGGTAACGATTTTTTTATTTACAGAACTTCTTGTTGGTAACAAGATTCGCAATAGATGGTCTCAGGTCGGTCCGGCGCATATGAGGTTTCAAATTCATTTGTACATGTACCAGCATGTTTGTGATTTTTATTTTCGCACATACAAGAACGATGCCACAATTTGAGCGGATTGCGTTTGCTAAGACGAGCATGATGACGACAATTCGGACAATATCTTGGCAAGGGTATATTATTTCGTCTCAAAAAAAGTAATTCCTCATTTGTTATTCGATATGCTTTTGTGCATTGCGTGAGCTCATTCCCATCACTTGGACAACTGATAATCTCTTCTAGAATATCATCAGTAGCATCCTGTATGTGATCAGGGAGTTGGGTAGATAACATAGTCAACGTATAATTCCTATCTTCGCCTTTACGATAGAAAAAACCTTCTCTGAGTATCTCATTTTGTGCTTTCGGATAATATTCTTGCGCGATCGTTTCATTATATGCGAATGGAGATAGCTCAGCCGGAAAAAATTCTCCATATCCATAGGTCACACCTCTTGCGTCAACATAGGGCATCGTATGCATCTGTTCTATTATTTTAGGCACAAGTTTCTCATAATCCTCTTTGGAATATCTTTTGTTCAAGATACAATATTCTCCTTTTTTTATACCGATACATCCAAAAAGGTTTTTTGAGTTATAGCACATATAAGTATATGCTGTGTTATAACAACCATGTGTGAGCACGGCAAAATATTGATTCGATGCCTTTATTCCCGAATCGACTCCTTCATACATAAGCGCAGAGCCCGCGCCAAATCCATACCCGTCATATCCCTCTTTCAAACCAATCGCATGAGTAATATATTTTGAATCTTCAACTTCGCCATAAATATCAAAACCATACTTAACATTTTTTGATAACCCTATATTGTCTCCGGTAACATTATGTGAAAGTCCAATGTTCCCATATTTATAAGGAAAACCCAGACGAAATGTGTTGAACTTCTTCTCGAATTCCACAAATTTTGCGTAACTACCTAAGTCAATTTCTTTCTTTAATTTTTGATATTCTTCTTTCGCATATATTTTATTGAAAATCGCATGGTTCTGATTTCTTAAATTCATGCAACCGACAGAATCTTGCACATTTTTGCAATGCCATAAAAAATCAGCGTTGGTGGATTCGTCGGTATTATATGAATGATTCACTTTATAGCATTTAGTGCATATTGCATCGTCATAACAGAATTCCGATTTTTCTACCGTATAAAGATCGAGTGAATCTTTCACATCCACCGCTCCACGGGAATACGAAACACGTTCGTTCTTCCACGAAGCATATGTAAGGTAACAATCTTTGCAATCCGCATTATGATTCCCGTAGGAAGAATTTACCACATTGGTATTACCAAGATTTGCGAGAGGAACTTTTGCAAGTAGTTCTTTATATTGATGAAAAAATGGGCGGGAGAAATCGTATTCCATACCAAAGTCAGTTGGATCCCATTGATCACTCCACCAAATGTCCCTATCATAGATGACCACATCTGTTTGGGGGTGAAACATAGTTATCACTTGCTTGCCGGTATGAGCGCATGCTCTTTTAAATAAGGATCTTTCATTTCTCCAGCACATACGACGAATAGCCCGGCATTCCGGACAAAATGTTGGCGGTGGGACCTTAATTTTTTCATAAAACGCAAAATCTTCCGTTTCTATAACGAAATCTTTTTTACAATTCTGGCAATTTTTTGTCTCGTTTTGCATTTTTATAAAAAAATAATTAAGCAACTTCTTGCTGATAGCAGGATCCACAATAGAGATTCCATCCTTCTTTTGGATCAAAAATTGAAAAAATATCTTTACTACATTTAGCACACATTGCTTTAAACATTTTACCTGTTGGTGCAACAAGGAGGTATTTTCCCATACGTACTTGTGGATGAACCACAGGAACTGGCAACTGCATCTTTCGATAGAACGCGAGTTCGCTTGGGATAACACGAAAAGGTTTACCTGTTTTTTCACAGCGGATTGCTTTCTCTAAAATATCGTCAGTTGTTTCTTCGATTGTCTGTGGCACATCAATCGCTTCAATCACGGGGATTGTACCAACATTGGTTTCTGGTTCAGATGCAACATACCCGCCAAACATTTTAATTTGTTCTTCGGTCAACGAATATGCAATTTGTGCAAGCGATATATTGTACGCTTGCGCAGAATATTCAAATCCAAATCCGTCACCATATTCTCCGCGCTGTAGAAGTTTTGTTTTTATTGCATCGACAATTTTAAAATATTCATCTTCTTCGTACTGCTTGTTTAAAATACAATAGGATTTGTTTTGCAATCCGAAACACATAAAACAATTCGAGAGGTTTTTTGAATTAAAAATAAACTCTGAATCAGTGCAATATTTAGAAGAGACAGAAAACTTCACCCAGCTTGAGCTTGAACCAATATTGACCGTACCATAGAGATGATCAGATCCTCCAGAAAAAGTAAGATCCATTGAATCATGATGTCCGAGCGGACTATCCGCATGGCGAACATTTTCTGCTTTCTGAGCGTCGATAACGTCATAGAGATTGTGAGAGTTTACAATATTAACACCAGAAACATTTTCGGACGCGAGATTATGCGAGGCATTCATGGGAAGCTCTTTAACCATTTTCCAAAATTTTTCTTCATATTCACGAATTTTGGTTCGAGAAAGTGGACGAATTGATTGCATAAATGCTTCATACTCTTCTTTTGTGTATTGTTCATTCCAAACGCAATATCTTTTATTGCGTAAATTCACACATCCGAAGCAATCTTGGCAATTTCGACAATCAAAGAGAAACATCGAATCAGTCGAATTACTTGTGAAATAGGTAAATGCACATTTATAGAGATGCCCGCCATACACACTACTATATACATGGTCTGAACCTCTGATCGTCCGTGAATCCATGACCATTTTGCTTTTATTGGCAAAATTGGTGTACCACATATCCTCACTTTCAAAACATCCGCCAGTATAATAGGCATTTTTAGTATTTCGTCCGCCATTTGAATAATCACTATTCACACTTGCAGGATCTCGGTTCAAAAATGATGGCATTGGAAAACGTTTGCGAAGTTCCCAAAGAATATTAAGATGATCGTCATTGGGATTGTAATCTACCCCAAAGGCAAACGGGTCAAACTCATCACTAATAAAATATTTATAGTCATACACAGGAAACGGACAATTTTCTGCAAATATTGAAATCATCATTTCATTGTGACCAGGAGTATTACACGGCCGTTTAAAAAGCTGGAGCATTCCCATATGAGGCAACCGACGAATACGACGACAGGTTGGACAATAATTTGGCGCAGGGACGCGGAGCATTTTGAGAAATTCAATATCTTCGGCAACAATGTCAAAATCTCCTTCGCAATGCGGGTTTTTTCCTTTCCATATGCATGTGCGTGTATGTGGCACGAGATCTTTGAGAATCTCATCGAGCACAGCATCAAATTGTGGCGTTTTGGATTGCATTTTTCCTGGAATTTCAATCTCCACCATGGTGGAGATGTAATTTCCCTAAGCTAAAAACTAAAACCTAACAACTATAAGCTAATTAAATCACTTCTTTCTGATAACAAGATTCACAATACACGATTTCAGGACGTTCAGGCGAATAATTTGTTGTGATCTCTTTATTGCAATGCGCGCAGGTGCGTTTCCAGAACTTGTACGGACCACGACGGGAAATGCGGTCTTGATGACGACAGTAAAAGCATCTGCGTGGAATCGGCAAATTCATTTTGCGATAAAACAAAAGTTCTTGTTCAGTAATTTTGTAATTGCGCTCACAAGAAACGCATTTTAAAATTTCTTTAGTGATTTCGTCTTTCACGTCACGAATATGGTCGGGGATATTTTCCAGCAAAAGTGTTTCCTTCCCTTTCGTCATCTGAATATCGTCTTCCCACCTGAAACCTGCTACCAAAACTTCTTCTTTGGTCATCGGCATATTGTCATAGGCAATGGATTCATTGTACGCAAATGGCGCAAGCTCGGGCGGCATCATGAGACCATATAAATCTTGTGATTTCAATTCTTCAATAATATGCGCGCGAAGTTTTTCGTATTCTTCTTTGGAATATTCTTTATTAAAAACAGCGTATTTGGCATGCTTGAGCGCATCACAGCCAATACAGTCTTGGCAATTTGCAGTATAAAATCCATAGAGAATATCTCGGCAATTTTCTGCACCGTACGTTCCGATCACATTACTCGAAAATCCCGTTGCGACAACTTCGAGCATGCGTTCACAGTTGGTACCATACCCAATTGTTCCGATTGAATCTTTAATTATCTTTGAGGAGAACGTATATCGACAATCTTCTGATTGAAATATTTCGAATGAATCTCGGATATTTTTGCACTCAGATAAGTAATCGCCGGTTGAGTCTACTGTTTTAAAATTGTTATTTTCTCTTCGGGGAAATGTTTTGGAAAATGCTTCGAATTTTTTCTTAACTTCCTCTGTTTTTTCGTAACTTCCCAATATTTCATCGACTTTTTTCTTATATTCTTCTCGCGAAAGCTGTTCATTAAAAAAACAGTGATTCTTATTTCGCAAATTTACACAACCAAAACAATCAGTGAGTCCGCTGCAATTCAAGATAAAATGACAATTAACACAGCCGGTGATATTTTGTCCATAAGCAACACCTGATGACTCCTGTATATTGATGGATTCATAACACCGATCGGTTGCAAAACCAAAATACAAATCAGCTGAATCAAGTCCTTTTCGAATACCTCTTGAATAGAGAAGTTCTTCTGCGGGACCAGTGTTGAAGACGAGGTAGCAATTTTTACAACCACTTGCCATGTTTACATAATCACTATTGATATTTTCTCCATATCCAAGAGAAAGATATGTCGCTATTTTAGGAACTCGGATTAAAAATTCTTTCATCTGGTCAAGAAAGGGGCGGGACATATCATACGGAGTCGCGTATCCTTTTGGATCCCATTTTTCAGAATAAAAACAGGAATAACAATATATCGTGTATGGCGACTTCGGATTATACATAGTGACAATTCCTTTGCCGCATAAATCACATTTTTTACCAGAATACAGAGTGGTCTCATTTCGAAACAACGCACGCATTTTGAATCTGCAATCCGGACACACTTTCGGAGGAGGCACGCCCATTTTTTCATAAAAAGAAAAATCATCCGCCTCGAGAACGAAATCGTGGTTGCATTTTGTACATTGTCTTATCTCGTCTTGCATTTTTCTCTATTTGCAATCTACGCTATAGCGTAGATGTATTTAAGCTGAAATCTGACACCTGCCTTTGCCGGCAGGTCTAAAACCTGTTAACTAACTTTGTGTTTATCTAAAAAACGCTGGAGTATTAATGCTGCGGCAGATGCATCGAGCTCAATATTCTTTTTGATGCCTGTCTGCCGTGCATGCAGTGATTCTTTACCCTGCCTGCCGTGCGCTTCAAATGAGGTCATAAATTCTTTTTCAAAAAAAACTTTTGTTTGCAGTTCATGACAGAGCACATCGGCAAAATGACGGATATCTGCCATAAGTTTATTCTCATTGCCATCAGTGTCGAGCGATTCCCCCATCACGATCCCTTCGCAATCCTCGTTTCGATACATTGAAGCGACCTGCTCCATGAGCAATGGTGTATTAGGAATTATTACCTTTGGAAACGCGAGTGTCCCCGCCTCATCTGAGATCGCAATGCCAACGCGTTTGGTTCCATAATCGATGCCGAGATACTTCATACTTTCATAATACAGGAGTTGAGCTAGTTTCAAAACATGTAACTTTGTGGTAGACTGGAGGAGTGAATGAGCCATATGAAAGAAGACCGAATACCCAGTGTGTGGTATGTAACAAATTTTTATACAGAAGACCTGTTGAATTGGAGAGAAGTAATAATCGCGCGTTTTGTAGCATGGCTTGCTATGGGATTTCTAACCGCAAAGAACATCCTTGTGTTGTTTGCGGGAAATTAATTCTCTCTTCCCTAAATAAAAAGACATGCAGTCGAGGTTGCGCAAATAGATCTCGATCTGGCATACAATATAAAATTGGTAGACCAAATGATAAAGCGGTATTAGAACGCAGAATGAAATTTCGACTTCTTGAAGAGAGAGGGAATGTTTGTGAACGATGTGGATATAATAAACATGAAATTCTGCAAGTTCACCATAAGAACAGAAATCATGGGGATAATCGGATTGAAAATCTAGAACTTATTTGTCCAAATTGTCACTGCGAAGAACACTATCTAAAAAAGATACCTAGTTGAAAAAAAGCTCAGAATAATGTAATGTAAGGGTCTACGGAATCGCGAAGTAACCTCCAATGGAATAAGATACGGAGGCGTGGCAGAGTGGTCTAACGCGCTCGTCTTGAAAACGAGAGCCCTGCAAGGGGCCGTGAGTTCGAATCTCACCGCCTCCGCGATTAAAGAAGAAGTCCCGCTTTAGCGGGACTTCTTCTTTTGGTTTAAAGAAAAAATTTAGTCGCGGGCGAACTCCCGTTTCCGCGACCAAGTCACATGGCTCGGTATTCCCCTTTTTAGACTTCACTCTTTAGATTTTTTGCTTCCCATTTGCTATCATAGATTCTATGGAGCCGCAACAAACAATCCGATGGGAAACGCCTGAATATATCTGGAAACCAAAAACAATCGATTGGTTCTGGGCGCTCGGCATCATTGCTATCGCAACTTCTGTTACCGCAATGCTCATGGGAAACGTCCTGTTCGGAGTCTTTATCCTTATCGCCGCGGGCATGCTTGGCTATTTCAGTATCAGACAACCTGAGATCGTTGAAGTAGAAATTGACGCTCGCAATATTCGTATCAAAGAAACAAAATATCCATTTCGTGACATCGAAGCATTTTGGATCGATAACGAAAAAGGAGACAATCAGCTTCTCATTCTGACCAAACGATTTTTTATGCCACTCATGGCGATCCCACTCGCAGATGCAGATCATGACGTGGTCCGTGAAGCACTCATCAATAATATCGAAGAACGCGAGCTCGTTGATACTCCTGCGCACAAAGTTTTGGAAGGTTTTGGACTGTAAAACAACTAAATAAAAGAGCCCGCGCCTACGGCGCGGGCTCTTTTATTTAGTTGTTTTACACGATCGTCAATTTCCCTCCCGTATTCCCTGCCATCACATATTCGGCAACTTTGTTCTCGACGATCTCTTCCATCGCGCGTTTGATCGGACGCGCGCCAAATTCTGGATCAAAGCCAGCAGTCGAAACCTTCCCGATGAGCGCTTCGGTAATATCGAGCGTAATTTTTTTGTCAGCATACAGGCGCTCGGCAAATTCAGAGAGCATGAGTTTCGTAATTTCTTTTGCTTGTGCTTGGCTGAGCGGTTTGAAGAGCACAATGTCATTGAATCGGTTCAAGAATTCCGGAGCAAAAATATTATTACGAATGAGCTCGTCGATGAGCGCTTTCTTTTCAATCAATGGATTTGCAACGAGAAGTGCACTTCCTGCATTCGATGTCGCGATAATGATCGCATTCTTGAAATTAGCTTCTCTGCCATCACCGCGCGTCAGTCGTCCTTCATCGAGCACCTGCAACAACAAATTGTGCACGCGATGATCTGCCTTTTCCAATTCATCAAAAAAGACGAGCGCGAGCGGTGTTTCTTCGATCGCCGTTGCTAAACGTTCCTTCAAAATTTCTACATTTTCAGGAAGTGCGAATTCGCTCATATCAAAACGGATCATGGCATTTTGTCTGCCAAAATAGCTCTCGGCGAGCACCTTTGCGGTCTGTGTTTTTCCAACGCCTGTTGGACCAAGGAACAAGAAACTACCCGCCGGTTTTTTGGGGTCAGAAACACCCGTGCGCAATCGCACGAGCGCTTGCGAAACATCTTGCACCGCTTGGTCCTGTCCGACAATTTTCTGACGCATCGTCTGTTCAAGTCTCCGAAGTACAGCACCTTCATCAGTACTCATCGTACCGACCGGCATGTTGGTCTTATCAGAAACGATCTCTTGCACGTCCTCTATCGTAATTTTTTTACCGAGCGTCCGCAGTTCATCAAGAATCGCGAGCGATTTTGCTGGTTCAGGCTGATTGCCGATCAATCGGTCTGCGAGTCGGACAATTTCAACGATTGCATCAGCTCCAATACGGATACCGGAAGCAGTGTTCGTGATGATCGCGATCGTCTCTTCTTGTGTCGGAGGAAAAAGATCGACTTTCTCGAACTGCGCCAAAAATTCCGGATATTGTTTGAGCACGCGATCGTAATTTGAAAAATCGGTGGTAACGATAATATTGAAATGCGGCGCTTTCAGATATGACATCAGCCGTGTAAACAATGCTTGATACGAATGGATGTTCTCGATGACCAGAATGACATTGCCGGAATGTTCCGCTTCGTGAAGCGCCGTATCAAAATCAGTTTCGCTCATACCCTCAACAAGGAGCGACACGACCCGATGATGGCGAAGACTCGGATCAGAAAGTCCTGAATGCGCAAGACGGCCAAGATAGCCGAGTGTCGTCGTCTTACCGACCCCAGTGTCCCCGACCAACAAAACATTGTGGTTCACAGCTCGTGCAAGACCACGCTCGATCATGCGGACCGCTTTTTCTTTACCGAAAAGTTTTTGACGTGGATCGCTCATGAGATCTTGCCCGTGCTTATTCAAGACGAACGTACTTCCATATGAGAGCTCTGCGCCGACGCTGCCCATGTTTGCAAAATGTTCACGACTGATCTTGATCGGAATGAAAAAAAAGATCGGAAAAGAAATAACGGCGACAATTGTAAATAAAAGTCCAAGTATGATCAGAATGACGCGTGCGATAAGACCTAAGATACGCGAGAAAATAAAAAAGACGACACGTTCAAGAACACCGAGTTCACCGGCATCCTTATCTTGCTTCCACGGTGCAAGAAGCGTCTTTATAAGAAGTGGAATAGAAAAAGCATTGAAAGCGTAAATAACAAAATATCGCCATGACTCCAATCCGGGATGCATATGATGTCATTGTAACATTTTTAAAAAAGGTGCCTAGAAAATTATTCAATAGTTCTGGGTAGGTTTACTATTTTCCCAAAATATCGTATAGTCTATGCGTCAGTCCCGGCTTTGGTCGGGATTTAACGACTCTATTTGCGATAGGGATTCTGGTCCCGTCGTTCAATGGATAGGACGCAACTTTGCGGAAGTTGCGATGCAGGTTCGATTCCTGCCGGGATCACAAATAGAAATACAAAAGGCACAGAATATCTGTGCCTTTTGTATTTCTAAATCCTATTCCCCTTCCACAAGATCATTCAATTTCTGTGTCGTAATCGGGCCGATCGTTCCAGTCTGGGTGATATTATATTTTTTCTGAAATGCTTTGATACAATTACGAACAGTCGTATCGGTGATCGGCGTCTTGGCAAGATCGATCGTCTCTGACATCACTTTTTCACGCGCAAGGATCTCTTTTAATTTTGAAAGTCGTTCGCTATTCCATTCTCCAACGGCAAATTTGGTCTTATTTTCTCCATAAATATCAATGATGAGCTTCCCCGAGATAGTGCCCGCCGTAGTCGCTTTTGTGATTATGATCGGAGGCAATGATTCGTTCCCATAATACACATCATAAGGAGCACCGGGCTCGAGACCACCGAGCGAGAATGCGCCATCAGTGCCGGTCGTCGTAAATTTAAAAGTCGCCGTACCTGGGACCGTCGGGCAGATCGAGGTCGATGACGGACATTGTTTCCGTGCGATAATTTCTGCGCCGGGGATCGGTTTGATCGCAGCGTGTGCAACAAAAGCACCAACAAGTCCGAGTATAGTAAGAAATGGAATAAATATTTTTTTCATAGCAGTGTTTCGTTAAGTTTATAATTCGTAATTTGTAATTAATAATTCGTAATTATTTTGTCGCCCACGTTTTTAGTTCTTCATATGTCGCTTCCCCGCAGATGGTCTCACCTGAATCAGTATTTATAAAAAATGGCACACCGCCACAGGCATTGCCCTTGTCATAACTTTCAAGGCGCTTCTCATTCTCTTCATTGTGCCAGACCTCGATCTTCTCAATTTTGACACCGAGCTCGCGTTCGAGCTTGTCCAAAAAAGGATGCATGGCGACACAATGGGGGCATTCGAGACCATAGAAGTGGAGTAACATAGCTAGAGTAAAGATTAAAGAGAAGAGAGTAAAGATTGGAAAACGACGATTTCCAGAGATAGTATACTTGCGGAATGGTTAGGTATCAAGTATCAGAGAAAAATCGCCAGAGGCGATTTTTCTGCTAATGCTATTTAGTGATCTTTGCAAGCAATGCTTTTCGGCGAGATGCAGTGTTCTTCTTAATGACACCGCGCTTTTGCGCCTTATCGATCGCAGCTTGTGCAGCTGGAACGAGCTTCTTTGCGTCTGCTTTTTTGCCTTCTTTGACGAGGCGTTCAACTTTTTTGATAGTATCTTTGACGATCTTCTTGTTTCGATCGTTGTAATTCTTCTTGCGCTTTCCGGCACGAAGCGCTTTTTTTGCTGATGAGGTGATTGGCATTTGAATTAGGTTACAGCTGTCAGGTTTTAGCTTTCAGCTTTAAAATTATAAATACAGAAACATCTGCTGAGACACAACAAATGTGCCCAGGCAATATACCAGAAATATCAAGAAAAGGCAAACAAAAAGAGCAGCGCCATTACAGCAACTGCTCTCTTCTTTTTTTCATAACAAAATGATCTGTACTACAAACTTTGTTTATAGATATTGGTTTTCCGATAATATCCCCGACGGATTTCTGCCGTAAGCGGTTCAAAATGTATCGAAAGCGTCGGAGTTGTACCTTTTATTTTTGTTTCCAAGACCGGAACGAAACATCTCAGTTCATTTCCTACTTTTTCAATTTTGATCTCCTTTACCAAGATCGTCCGTGATGTCGTATCGATCATCCGTGGACGAGTAAGGGCGACCAACAATAAGTATTCTTCGATGAGCATCGTTTCGCGCGGATGCACATTCTTATCAAAATAAGTCAGTAAGAGCGCAGTATGCGTTGCTCGTGAAGCATGGTGCAAAACGGCACTTTGTATTTTTTGGATGAGGACATCATCGCTTTCTTTGAAGAGGGTCCGTGGAATTTGCGGCTGCTGTTTGCTTTCAGACATATTGAGCAGTCCTTCAGTGAGCGATACATGAGGAAAATGGAACTTCGAATTTCGCATATTTGCAAGTATTTGGATCGTATTCTTACTGCAATCAATTCCTAAAAAAGGAGCGAGCAATCGTGGATTAGTTCTCGTCAGCATCGGTTCCAAGCACAGAATTTTTGGCTTAGCATAGAACCTGCTAGCAGTTTCTATGAGCTGCTTCTTATCAGTAAGTATTTTTTCAAAAGCATTTCTTTTGAAACCAAGATTGAGTTTTTTGTAAAATGCTTCATGTTCATCAAGAACTTGCATGAGATCAAATGGGGCTTTTGTTAAAGTAGTCATGATTTTTGTTTGTATGTTTCGTAGAACGATACCATTTAAATAGCGCACCGTCAATAAGATCCCCTCCACTACCCCCTGACCGCTAAAAACTATATACTGATACCATGATCGCTCATATATCAGGAATAGTTCGCTCTCGCACTGAAAAATTTGTTGTCGTCGACGTCAACGGTATCGGGTACAAAATATTTTCAACTCCGGAAATACTAGCCGGACTCGCACTTGATATGCCTGCTTCTTTTTTTACACATCTTGCTGTGCGCGAAGACGCGCTCGATCTGTACGGCTTTCTCTCATCAGGCGACCAAGAATTTTTTGAAATGCTCATTTCTGTTTCGGGCATCGGTCCAAAATCCGCACTCGGGATCTTAAGCATCGCATCCGCCGATACGCTCGCCCAGGCGATCGGCACCGGTGACACCGGATATCTCACCAAAGTCTCCGGTATCGGTAGAAAAACAGCAGAAAAGATCGTTCTTGAGCTCCGTGACAAGATGCGTGCGAATGTCGACATGAAAAGCGCTCCCGGTGCGCTCCGCGCCGAAGGCGATGTCGTTCTTGCACTCCAATCGCTCGGTTATTCCCAGAACGAAGCGCGTGATGCGCTCAAAGAAGTACCGGGTGATATCATCGGCACGAATGCTCGTATCAAGGAAGCGCTCAAGATCTTGGGACAAAAGTAAAAAAGGTGCGCAATAAAAAATCCGCTTCTGTGAAAAAGAAGCGGATTTTTTATTTAGGGTAAAGAAAGAACGATCAAGTATCATACGCACTGAAATAAATGAAGCTGATTATCGTGCCGAGCAAAAAGAGGATCCCTGAACAGATGAAACTCTGATTGATGATCTTTTCTGGATGATTCAATAGTATTTCATGCATCCAAAAACCAACACCAACAATTGCCAACACCGCAATCGAGGCAAAAAACCAATGCAGGAAGCGCGCGTAATCAAATTTCTCAGAAATTCCAAAAAACGAGTGGAGCAAGAGGAAGAGTGCGGCGGAAAGCATCATCGCAAATAATGAGTAAAACTGCGAGAACCGTACGGCGGTCTGTCCCCATATCGTATCGGGAGTGATGAGGTTGATGATGAAAAGCGCAACGGTCAGCCAGCAAAAAATTCGACGAGTGGTCCGTGACCGGAAGTAAGTCATGAGTTTGCATTTTGAGGATGAGAAATAGAATTCTTTCTGCGTAGCAATTGCGCCCTTTCTTGCCTGCATAGCGCTTTTTCATGGCTATACCAAAAACGAACAAAGACCGCACCGAGAACATACATGAGTGACCAGAGCAACGATATCGGCAATCGTGTTCCTATGTAGAGGAGCACGAGCGTGTACATGAACATCACGAAGCTGAACAAAAATCCGCCTTGCGAAGCCATGTCTTCATATTTCTCGGAGATCTTTTTAGGAATAAAAAATTTCTCTTCCGGGAAAATACTGATCGCGGTGAAATAATAGAAGCTGGCAAATGCGAGTCCTGTGACTTTCATTAAAAATTCACTTATGTTCGAAAGCGGAAGCAAAAATCCTCCAGCAAGCGAAAGGAAAGATGTGGTAAGCAATACAAAACGCAGTTCTTTTGTTGAAAGTGGAACCAAAAAAAGACCTGCGATGAGATTAGCGGTGATCCAGATGAGAGCACCGAGGCCCGGCCACTCTGAAAACGCAAAATATCGGAGCGTTGCACCGACCACATTCACGCAGAAAATGATGAGAACTTGTATTCCGA
This sequence comes from Candidatus Nomurabacteria bacterium, assembly GCA_943356425.1. Taxonomy (GTDB): domain Bacteria; phylum Patescibacteriota; class Minisyncoccia; order Phycocordibacterales; family UBA9973; genus CALRFE01. The sequence goes on along the minus strand of CALRFE010000006.1, from coordinate 1,825 downwards.
GCTCAGTGACATCATTGCGCGCATCACCAGAAGAAAACCAGGTCGTGGCTATCTTTATCGAGAGCAATGGGAAAATGAGTGAGAAAATGACCGAAAAAGTTCGCAGTACATGTACTTGCGCCGGACTCCAACTTTCTTTGGTGAAGAAGACGAGCACTAACAACGACACGATGCTTATCACAAAGGAAAGCAATCGGAAAAATCTGAGTGTTTTCATTGTAAAAGGGGTTTAATTTGAACACACAATACGCCTTAAATTAAAAGTTGTCAATATAAAAATGCACCACAGCGAAGTGATGCATTTTTTATTACCTGAAGATACCTTCAATTACACTAAGTGCTTCCATTTGTAATACCACCGAAAAAGAAATGAGAAGAGGACACCGAATACTGTCAAAGACAGACCTATATAAAACACAACACTTCCTAAAGATAGGACTGCAAAAATGATCGAAGACCAGAAACAGACAGTAAAGACACCGATGCCTAAAAATATGGCAAAAGTTTCGGACGAAGTTTTCTTGTCAGGGAGATACACGCTCCAAATGTAGTGCACAAGTGCGCAAATTCCAGAAAACAAACTTGCGACTTTTGCCCATCCGGAATAACCATCTTTTAATTGCAAAGCAAGGATGAAAAGTGAAATAGCACCCAACAAGAGTAAATAACGAGTAATGCGCATCCAAATTGAGCTGGTTGGAAACAGAGGAATGACGGTATGTGTCTTCATGATTGAGTTGGTTTTAATGTGTTTGATTTAGATACAACAATAGGACATTGTACGTGCTTTGTCAACGCACTCGTCTCATAAAAAATAAATGATATACTATTTTATATGTCAGGAGCAGCACATGGAAGTGGGGGTGGATTAGGGGACCTGAAATGGTTCATCTTAGTGCTTTTTCTTTTGTTCTTAGCATGGTATGTGACTGGTGGTCCTGAACGATTCAGGGAAAGAACACCATTTATGAAACCACTTCCGCCACTCGGAAACGGTGAAAAATACGACGCAGGAACGCTGTTTGTGGATCCGATACGGTAAAGCATAGCTTGGCGAGCTTAGTTAGCTTCCGTAGCTTCAAGCTTTTATATACAACACAAGAAGGGCACGCCGTAGGCGTGCCCTTCTTGTGTTTCAAGCTAGCTAAGCTTTTTGAATCTAGGGAAGCTATGAAGCTTTATATATTATGTATTCTAAAAAGTGCGATTCCTGCCGCAACCGAAACATTAAGTGATTCTTTTTCCCCTTTCATGGGGATTTCTGCGACAACGTCGCACTTTTTTAAAACAGTCTTTGGAATGCCGTGCACTTCTTCGCCGAGCATGAAAGCTGTTTTTTCTTTCACTTTTATTTTTTTGTAATCAATACTGTCTACTGATTGTTCAATTGCAATGATCTCGAACTTCTCCTTTTTTAATTTCGTTATGAGTCGTGCAATTGATGCAATTTCTTCATAAGGAACTACCTGTTCTGCGCCGAGAGCCGACTTTGCAATATCCGTGCGCCATCTGCCAAATTTGTCCTTCGGGGAGGGAGTATATCCAACTAAATATATTTTTGAAATTCCCGCTGCATCTGCTGTACGAAAAATTGCGCCGACGTTATACGCAGAGCGGATGTTGAAGAGGATGAGGGTGGAAATGTTTTTCATACTAGATTGAGCATCTGGTGGTCACACATAAAATTCTGCTGAATGTATTTTGTGGCCACGAATATTTTACTCGCCGTCGCTCGTAAAATTTCTCGGCCCCGCCTCGCGGAGAAAAGTAGCCTTGTGGTCACACATAAAATTCTGCTGAATTTTTGCGCGACCCCGCCTCGCGC
>CALRFE010000005.1:17803-19915 GCA_943356425.1 Candidatus Nomurabacteria bacterium | reverse complement strand
GCTCCTACACCGCGACCAACACCGTCAAGAACAAATTGCTTGCAGTAAAACCAGATGGGCATACCCCTGAGGAAATCTATGCAGAACTTAAGAGATATGCTTCCCTTGGGAAGTAAGTAAAAAAGTTCATCTTTTTGACACAGTTCTTTTCATTTTGTTTGTTTAAATAAAAAAGCCGCTTCCTTTTGGAACGGCTTTTTTACTACCTGAACAGAATTTATCTTCCGATCAGATATTTTTTTGGATTTTCTCCGAGATCAAGAAATGCATTTGCTTGTTCCTTCAACTTCATTGATGTTGATTTGCCAAATGAAATGACCTCGACTTGTATCCCAGAATGTATCTGTAAATATTCGACGAGCGGAATATAGTCTCCGTCTCCTGCGACCAGGACGACCGCATCGAGTTTCGGTGCGAGTGTGATCGCATCGACGGCAAGACCGACATCCCAGTCACCTTTTTTGGCGCCACCGGCAAAGATCTGCAAATCTTTTGTTTTTGTTTCGATGCCCATTTTAGTGAGCGCTTCAAAAAATCCTTTCTCATCTCCAGCTTCCGATGTGATCACGTACGCGATTGCGCGGACGAGCCGGCGGCCAGCGACGGCTTCTTTTAAGATCGCGGCAAAATTGACGCGTGCTTTGTATAAATTGCGAGCGCTGTGATAGAGATTTTGTGCGTCGATAAAAATTCCGACGCGTTGTTCTTTATGTTTTATAATACTCATATTGTTTAGACTTTATATGTAATCAATTGACGCAATGACATTTCTGTAACCACATCTCGCCCCGTACGAAATTTCATATGCATTCGATATGAAATTTTCGTTTGGGGTGTTTTATAATACTCATATAAAAGATTATAGATAAAAGAGAAGAGAGAAAAGATAAAATACGAATATTAAAATAGTTCTCTCATCTCGCTGATAAAAAAATCGACCGAGGGGTACAACCCATTGTAAAGAAAAGGGATTAAAAAGCAAAATCCCCTCGCGGGGATTTTGTGTGCTAGTCGAGCTTCATTTTTTTAGTGAGTGCTTCGAAGCGTGGCTTATCCTTGCGTTCAAGATATTTGAGGTGTGTACGGCGATCTGCAACCATTTTGATGAGTCCGCGACGTGAGTGGTTATCTTTCTTGTGCGTTTTCAGATGTCCTGCGAGTTCGTCGATACGAGCCGAGAGCATTGCAACCTGCACTTCAGGAGAACCGGTGTCTTTTTCGTGCACCTGGTTTTTCTTGATGATATTCTGCTTTTTCTTTGTTTTTAGCATTGCGTTTGAATAATACTATATAATCCTCTAAATTGCAACCCCTTTTCTTCTTCTTTTATCTCTTCTCTTTACTCTTTTAACTGAGCAGATTATAGCACATTTGATATAAATAGTCAATATATTCGGAAGTTTTAATGGATCGTTTTTTAGATGTCGCACAATATTTTGCTATACTATTCGTATGGCAGATTCCGAAACACATCGTCTTTTACGTGAATTTCTCGAATACATGGAGATCGAGCGTGGCGCGAGCTTGAAAACGGTCGCAAATTACGAACGATATGTGAATCGTTTTTTAGAATTTTCAAAATGTGCGACCGCAAAAGGTATCACCGAAGACATGGTGCGCGAATTTCGCCTCGTGCTCAATCGTGCACCTGGTGTCCGGGTCCGTGGTCAAACATCTGCCACGATGAAAAAAAATACACAAAATTATTATTTGATTGCGCTTCGCCGGTATTTGAAATATCTGATGAAGCGCGGACTCACTTCCCTTCCACCTGATCGCATTGAACTTGCAAAAGTCGGTATGCGCCATCTTGATCTCATTTCAGTTGAGGAGCTTACGCGTCTTTTGAACGCTCCGGACACGACAACGATGCAAGGTTTGCGCGACAAGGCGATCCTCGAACTTTTCTTCTCAACAGGCCTCCGTCTCTCCGAATTGTGTTCGCTTAACCGTGATCTTGATCTCTCAAAGGAAGAATTTTCAATTCGCGGAAAAGGAGAAAAAGTTCGCGTCGTATTTTTGTCGGATGATGCAAAAAATGCGATTCGTAATTACTTAAAAAAACGCACTGATATGGATGAGCCGATGTTTGTGCCGATCGGCAAGACGCGC
>CALRFE010000005.1:0-17793 GCA_943356425.1 Candidatus Nomurabacteria bacterium | reverse complement strand
AGACGAACGGCAATCGCCTTGAGCCACGTTCAATCGAACGCATGGTAAAGCAATATGCAATCAAGGCAGGTATTTCAAAAAAAGTAACACCGCACGTGATCCGCCACTCATTCGCGACTGATCTACTTTCAAATGGCGCTGATATTCGTAGTGTGCAAATGATGTTGGGGCACGCGAATATTGCAACGACGCAAGTGTATACTCATGTCACTGATCGTCAATTAAAAGAAATACACAAAAAGTTTCACTCAAAAAGTAAATAACCACGTCTCGTCCCGTAGCGAGCCGAGCATGCATTCGATGCGAGGATCTGGTACTGGGATGTATACCCATGTGACCGACAAGCAATTGCGCGAGGTGCATAAAAAGTTTCATTCGAAGAAATAAAAATAAGAAATAAAAAAGCGACACAGAAACTGTATCGCTTTTTTATTTTAATCGCATGAATTTTTAACAGAAAGTTGTTGTCCCGATAACAGGTCCGAGAACTGTCTCTGGGTTTGCATCATTAGTTACCGTTCGGTAATTTTTGTCTTCCAGTGCCTCTGAACTGAGTGTTTCGGGCCGGGTGTTTATTTCCTGGTTGAATGTTTTGACCTGATCTTCTACAGGCAGAGGAATGAAAGATTTCTTTCTGGCAGTAACTGTTTGTTTTTTCATGGTTTTTATTTAAGGTGTTTAAAAAAGGTTTAATTGTATTTATAGCACTTTCTGAAAAAAATTCAATGGCGTATACATTGTTGGGAGTATGGGGTATAAAGTATAATGTATAAAGTATGGGAGAAAATACGATAAAAAAATTTACCGATTTAGTTGCTTGGCAAGAAGCACATAAACTTGTTTTACTTATTTATAAAATAACGGCACATTTTCCAACTGAAGAACGCTTTGGAATTACCAATCAAATGCGTCGCGCTGTTATTTCTATAACTTCTAACATTGCCGAAGGATTTGGGCGGTCGACTTCTAAAGACAAGGCAAACTTCTATACATTTTCGAAGACTTCTCTTTCTGAACTTGAAAATCAATCGATTGCTTCACGGGATCTTGCGTATATGAGTACTTCTGAATTTAATTCATTTCAACAGCAAGCTGAAAAAGTTGATCGACTTATTGCTGGATTATACAAATCAGCTGAGCGCAATTCTCGACAGTATTAGTGATTTGGATTTTATACTTAATACTTTATACCATATACTTAATACTTATGATTATCATCTCTTGGAACACCCCAAACGAAAATTTCACATCGAATGCATGTGAAATTTCGTACGGGGCGCGAAGTGGGTATTTAAACTTAATTGATCTTAATAATTTTAGAAAGACTATTATATGAAATTGATTTCTTGGAACACAAACGGGCTCCGTGCGACTGCCAAGCAAGGTTTTTTTGAACCGCTCTTTAATGACTACAAACCAGACATACTTTGTTTACAAGAAACAAAGGCAGAGCCCGAACAGTTGCCCGAGGAAATACGAAATCCGAAAGGATATTTTTCATATTTTTCTGCATCGAAAAAACGTAAAGGGTATAGTGGTGTTGCGATCTATTCAAAAGAAAAACCAATTTCGGTTGTTGAAGATATGGATAAACATCTCGATGAAGAAGGTCGCATCCTTATCGCGGAATACAAGGAATTCGTGCTCATCAACTGCTACTTCCCTAACGGTGGTGGACTGCCGGAACGACTCAAGTACAAACTTGAATTTTATGATGCATTTCTTGCGTTCATCGAACGTTTGCGAAAAAAGAAAAAGAAAATAATATTCTGTGGCGATGTGAACGTTGCACATGAAGAAATAGATATTGCGCGTCCGAAAGAAAATCAGGACCATGTCGGATTCTTGCCGATCGAACGCGCATGGATGGACGAGGTCATTGCGCATGGCTATATCGATGTGTTCCGTCATTTGTATCCGAACAAAAAAGATGCGTACACGTATTGGGATACCTATTCACGGGCGCGCGAACGCAATGTCGGCTGGCGTATCGATTATTTTTTCGTTTCTCCTGATCTCTTGTCGCGCATCAAAGGCACAAAAATTTTGGATGACTATTATGGAAGCGACCATTGTCCAATTGTGCTCGAGCTCAAATAGAAAAAGAGCGGCGCCGTAGGCGCCGCTCTTTTTCTATATTGACAATCTCTCTTTAAAATTGTACTCTGTAAAAAATAAAAACCCACTTTGCCATGAAAACAAAGAATCTTTTTCTCCTGATCACTTTTGTCGCTGATTCAAAATCGCAAACAATGCTTACTTCACTTGATGTTGACGCCTTGATCTGGCGGATGAAACAATGGCTCGAGATGATCTACAACGGCTCACCGCTCATCTGCTATGAAACAGATCGCAGAGAATTTGAACAAAAAATTCCTTTTTTGCAAGATACTGATACGGAAAGATACTGTGCTATGTATCAAAAAATGATAGATGAACAGGAATTGCGCCACCAACTGCTCAAAGATTTTGTGCATTTGAAATTGGATAATTCCGCCACACCAGAAGCATGGTCCTCTTTCGGTAAACGGGCGTCGCATATTCTTTTTATTTATGACGCATTCTATCCTTTGTACAAGGCGAAAATTTTTGCACGATGATCAGTTCCTTCTTCTTAGTAATAAAAAGTCCGCATTGCTCGTCATTGCGGACTTTTTATTTCTCTTGTTTGACACTTCCCTTCCAATCGGATATAAAGAACATAAGACAAAAAATCTCCACCTTCAAAACACCAAAAACATCATGAAAAAATTTCTTGCAAGCATCACACTCTGTGCGATCATCGTGATCGCACTTACCGCACTCCATCTCAAGTTCTGGGCAACGACATTTTTGCTCATCGCAATCATTTGGAACATTTACTATATCCGCAAGACCGGAGCAGTAAAAAACTTTTATCGATATCTCCGGTATTTTGTCCCCTCATGGCTCACCAGGTTCCTCTTTTCTTTTTATGCCGTCATTCTCGTCGCGCTGGCGTATTTCTTATGGAAATATGATGGTGTCATTTTGCATTCTACTGCCATCGGTATTTTGATCATTACGCACATCCTTGCCTTTCTTGGAGGAAAATTCGATAAGAAGTTCAATGAAGCTCCCCCTGAATCCCGACGATATATTTCTGTCTTTGGAATCAGAATAAAGCAGTGATCTACTGAAATTTTTACAAATAAAAAAACAGCTTGATATGCTCAAGCTGTTTTTTTATTTGTAAATTTCTTTGATAAATACTTCCCCGTCTTCTTCTTGTCCTGCGAGTTTTACGGAAGCTTTCCATACGAGCTCGAATTGTGAAGATAACATTTCCACAAATTCTTTACTCTCCACAATGAAACCGAATGCTTCTTTTCTTGAAGAGATAAAGGCAACTTTGTTGCCATAGATCCAATAGCCCATCGAAAAAGCAATTTCTTTCGGAGCAAGACGCGTTTCTCTTAAAAACTTTTTGCCTCCCCCCATAAAAGTATATTTCTTAATATCAATAATCTGATTTTGAGGCCAAATTGCCCGTACAGAGATTTTCCTTTTAATTCTTTCTATATTAAGATTTCTAAAAAATTCTACAGATACGATATCAAGTATCGATTTAATTGGCCAGTATGACATCGTTTGAATATCTCGATACAAAAGCACATCTCTCAAAATATTTTGTACCCCCTCTCTTCCGTCAAAGAGCTGAAATTTGGGACTGGTCGTAATTCCACCCAGTTGTATTTGTTCAAATATTTTTTCGATGTCGGCTTTACCTTTTTCTAGTTGGGTAATTTCTTCTTCCAATATCGCCGCCACTTTTTCTTTCGAACCAGGTAGAAAAGTCTTGATTCCATTCTTCTGGGATTCGATGACAATGCCCAATTTCTGTAATTTGCGCACAAACCCATAGAGCGACGGTCGCGAAAGCCCCGTCTTTTTTGCCAGATTTCCAGCAGTTTGTTCTCCGTTTTCCAAAAGAAAAAGGAACACTTTTATTTCCTGGTCTTTGAGTCCAAGCCTAGATAATGCTTTTTCCATAAGGGTAGTATAGCAAAAAGCGCTATGTTGTCAAACTTGTACAACAGTATTTACATGTATTGACATTTGGTATATAATATGTGAAATAATTCATTCATAATTAAAAACGAAACAAAATGAAAAAACTATTCTTCTTGCCCGCCCTTCTTCTCGTTATTGGAACAACTTTTGCTCAAATCCCAAACAAAGGATTGCAAAAAGTTACCTTCGGCACTGTGCTCGCTGTTTCTGGTAATACTCCTATTACTCGTGAGATCCAGCTATTGAAACTCGGACACAATCTCTCCCCCAATCTGTGCTTCGTGACCAACAAGACCTATCACAATTTCTTGTATGGTATTAGTAATAATGCAGGCAGAGTGATAAATGGGTACAAACCGAAAGCAGATCTCGGTTTGTATATTGCGTTGGTAAAAAATTTCAGCACCCGTGGCGGATATGTCGGCATCGGTGCAGAAAAATTTATCAAAGCAGGAGATGTTACTTTCTTTCTCTTTACTGAGTTTGGAACAAACATTCATTCTCTGCAGAATGCACGCATTGCCACTGTCGGAATGCATGTGAATGTCCAATCATCTATCTGGAAAAGAAAAGTTTGATTTTGTATCGTATGTAAAAACTAAAAGAGCGACCTTGCGGCCGCTCTTTTTATTTTTCAATCTCCACCATGGTGGAGATTGAAAATGTTGGAATATCAGATTCATTTATACCCCATGTTTTTTGTGGAGTTTTGCGATTTCCTCTTCTTCAAGTTCTTCTTTCGTCTCTTTTGCTTTCTCGCCGAGCGCTTTCAAGTCGGAATCGGAAAGTTTATCAAGTTCCCCTACCCGCTTGTCGAGATAGTCACGCGGGTTTTTGAGAGGATCGTCGAGCACTTCTTCAAGAAGCGAATACAAAATCCAACCCATTCGTGGAGATGGTTTAATATTTAATTCGTTCATCAAAATATTTCCATCGACTTTCAATTGCGAAACAGAAATCGGATCACGGAGCACTTCTTCGATCATCGCGTGATATTTGCGCAGACGATACGGCGCTTCTTTTTTCTTCATACCGACGCGATCGCATTCACGAATATCCATGAGCGTCCAAATATTTTCTTTCCCAACTTTTGCGACAACACGGCGAACGGCAGAGAGCGTGATGGTTTCGGTATCGGAGAAAAACATGTGCTGGCGAACAAGCGTGACGACAAGATCGGTCACTTTATTTGGGAATTTGAGACGCTCCATAATTTTTTGTGTCATGCGTGCGCCGATGACTTCGTGTCCATAAAAAGTATATTTCTTGGATGGGGCCTTGCCCAGTAGTGAAGGCGCCAGCCTTCTACTTCTGGGTTTGCCGATATCATGAAAGAGCGCGGCGAGACGGACTTCGAGCGGCCACTTTTTTAGAGCAGCATGTCCGAGTGCTTGCACGAGATGTTCGAACACGTCAAAGATATGTGCACCGCCTTGTTCGCAGCCGATCCCCTCTTCGAGTTCCGGAATGATGTATTTCAGCAAGCCAACTTTTTCGAGGAGTCCGATTCCGATCATGGGGCTATCTGACATAATAATTTTCGTAAATTCATCGCGGATACGTTCGTTTGAAATATTTTTTATGAGCGACGCATTTTTAATAATTGCAGAAAGTGTGTCGCTTTCGATCGCGAAATTTAAAACTGTGGAAAACCGAACTGCGCGCAAAAGACGAAGTGCATCTTCTTCGAACCGTGTATTCGGATCGCCGACCGCGCGGATTATCTTGTCCTTTAAATCTTGTTGTCCGTTATAAAGGTCAATGAGTTCGTTTAATAAAGGACAATATGCCATTGCATTGATCGTAAAGTCACGGCGCTTAAGGTCGTCCTCAACGTTCTGGCTGAACGTAACCGCGTCAGGGTGTCTCTTATCGGAGTACGTTGTTTCCAAGCGATATGGCGTAATTTCAGCGATTACAGAGCCTTTCTCAGCCTCATTCTCGCCTTCTTTGATGACCATGACGGTACCAAAGTTATTTTCGTAAACGGTCTTTGAAAATAAAGGGATTATTTGTTCAGGGGTGGCATTTGTGGTGATATCCCAGTCTTTCACTTCCCTGCCGATAATGAGATCACGGACACAACCGCCGACGAGATATGCTTCAAAACCTTTGTTTTTTAGAGTTTGGACGACAAAAAGAACATCCGTTGGGATTTTTGAGATATCGATATTTATTTGAGGGTGGCTTTGAGCCATTTTGAAAAGTGCGGGTAGGGAGAATCGAACTCCCGTCTCATCCTTGGCAAGGACGTGTTCTACCACTAAACCATACCCGCAGATTATTATTTATAAAATAACATTGCCAATTATAGTATTTTATTGGTAATAAAGCAATTTACCTCTTTTTTCATTGGGAAATAAAGATAATTTACTATTACCTCGATTTACTGTATACTTTTAAATGTTTTTATGCGCCCGTAGCTCAACGGATAGAGTACCGGTCTTCGGAACCGTGGATGTGGGTTCGATTCCTGCCGGGCGCACAAGGCTAAGAAAAGTAATCTTTATTACTTTTCGCTGCACTTGTGCGAGCCGGAGCGCGACGGCGCGAGGCGGGGTCGCGCAAAAATTCAGCAGAATTTTATGTGTGACCACAAGGCTACTTTTCTCCGCGAGGCGGGGTCGCGAGATTTTTTGTTCGACGGAACAAAAAATACTTGTGACCACACTATTTATACTTGTTTCTGTGGATAACCGTGTGTACATTGTTCATAAAGGACATCATCGAAATTTTGTCTCCGTCCTTCAAAAATTACCTATTTTGTCGAAAAGTCCTTTATTTGTAAGGCTTTTTATTAAAGACATTTTTATACAACAGTATCAAAGTCCTATAAAGAGTAAATTGTTTCACGTGAAACGTCGTGAGATAAGTTACACGTGTAACCATGAATTAGTTTCAAGTTTATAGGTTTTAGTTTATAGAAAAATGCAATTAAATTCAGAATACATCGGACATAGTGGCGTAAAGTATTTGTTTGAATATCAAGATTGTGATGATTTTTCTACTTTGCCTTATGAATTATGTCGTCAATGTTACGGCGTTTGTTTCATGGGAAACAAAATAGTCATAGCATTTGGTGGGAAAAAGAATGCATGGGGATTGGTTGGTGGAACAATTGAAGCGGGGGAAACATTTGAACAAACGCTTTCACGTGAAACACAAGAGGAATCTAATATGAAAGTATTGAATTCTAAGCCTATTGGATATCAAAAAGTGATAGATACCAGAGATAATTCATTCATCTACCAGCTCCGTTTCATGTGTAACGTAGAACCTTTTGGACCTTTTGTTTCAGACCCGGCAGGAACTGTTACAGAAATCGCCATTATCGACCCAAAGGATATAAAAGAATACTTTGATTGGGGAACGATCGGAGATCGGATTTTAGAACGCGCATTGGAGTTGTATTTGAAGCTAAAAGCTAACAACTAAAACCTATAAGCTAATGCAGGTATTCACAACAGAGAAACAAAAAATAGGTGAGATAGGGGAGTCAGTCGCAGTAAAGTTTCTCATGAAACACGGGTATTCTGTTTTAGAAAGAAACTATACGCGTAAATGGGGTGAAATCGATATTATTGCGGAAAAATCAAAAAAGCTCTATTTTATTGAAGTAAAAACTGTTTCTTGCGCGCTTGCGAACATAAAGGACATTGAATATGAAACTGAGAAATATCGTCCGGAAGAAAATATGCACGCATGGAAACTTAAAAGACTATTAAGGACAATTCAAACATATTTGATCGATAAAAATGTCCCTGATAATAGAGAATGGCAACTTGATCTTATTTGTGTATTTTTAGATCTTTTTGACAATCAAGCAAAAGTGTCTCGTATTGAAAATATTATTATTTAATTACGCTCTAAAATAAAAAATCTGAAACACATGTGTTTCAGATTTTTTATTTTAGTAAAATTATTTTTTGTCAGTTATGACAAATACTTTTTTCGCATTCGGGTTGGTGCTATCAGGAGGACATTCGATGACGCAAATTTCTCCGCCAAGTTCAATTTCGTTTTTAATGACATATTGCACGCGTTCTTCATTTTCTGTTGTAGTTACAATAATAGAACGCTTGTTCGCCATTCCAACGAGATATGATCTTCGACTGGTAGATTCGTGTTCCACATAGGTAGCGATGTTCCTCTCATTGTATTCAACTTTGTTCACTCTTTGGATGAGTAATATCAGGAAAGTATCCTCTACGAATTTCTCCTTCGTGAGATAATGCTGTGGTTTGGGTGAGTTTCTGTTGGTAAATTTAAGGATTTCAGTCCGGTATATCATATTTGTTCGCATGTCTATTTCTGGAAGTTTGCCGCGGTAAAAAAAGATATATTTTTCTCTGCCTAAATCTCCAAGCGCGATCGCTCGGTCCGGTTTGCCGGTGGGGATCTTTGTTGCAATCCCAATGGTGCATTTGCCGAATTTAAAAGTAGCTGTCTTCATGGGAATGAGTTTTTCTTTACCATACGCGGTCTACTCATTTTTGTCAAAGACTCATTGTTTTTATGGGAAAATGTGCTAAGATAGGGAAGTTAAATTTTGAAAATATATTTCAGAAATCGGGGTGTAGTATATCGGTAGCCACGACTGCGCTGGACTGCGATTTTCTAAGGTTTCTGCTGAAACCAAGAAAATCGGGAGTATGCTTGTTTTGGGGATATTATTTCTGGACTACAAATTATGAATTTTTAGGATTTCTTTGTCGGGGTGTAGTATATCGGTAGTATACTTGTTTTGGGAACAAGAGGGCAGGGTTCGATTCCCTGCACCCCGACAAAGAAATTCTCCTTTTAAATAATTTGTAGTCCAGAAATAATATCCGATTCCTACCCCGACCATTTTTGCGGGATTAGTTTAGTGGTAGAACTACAGTTTTCCAAACTGTTGGCAGGCGTTCGATTCGCCTATCCCGCACAAAAAGAAAAACTCGGCGAAAGCCGGTTTTTCTTTTTGTGCGGGATAGCGAGACAACTGCTTGTCTCGCATAGGCGAATCGAACAGCGGAATCATATTTTTTCAGTAGAAAAAATAGATGAGCTGGTGCCCAGACCGAGGAGTGCGACGGCACGACGAGAGTCGCGGGAGGTTCGCCTATCCTTAATTATTTTTTCTAAATTGCATTTTACGAAAGAAATGCTACTCTCTATCTATGCCAATCATTTTTATTGCGCTCACATTCTTCTCCACATTTTTTGGAGGATTAGTGGGGCTCAAATATCGGGATCGTCTCCATATCATCCTCGGATTGACTGCTGGGATCATTTTGGGAGTCATCGCCTTTGATCTCTTGCCAGAAATGTTTGAACTCTTGCAAACAACAGGCCAGCCACCGATCGTGCCGATGATCGCGCTCGTTGTCGCATTCCTTCTTTTTCATATTGCAGAAAAAACGATCCTCATTCACCACTCGAGCGAAGATCATTATGGCCCACACACACATCCACACGTAGGGATGCTTCAAGCAGCTGCACTTGCTGGACACTCATTCTTGGACGGTGTGGCGATCGGACTTGGGTTTCAATTGGGAAGCGGGGTAGGAATCGTCATCGCACTTGCTGTCATTGCGCACGATTTTTCTGATGGATTAAATACGGTTTCGCTCATGCTCCGTCACAAGAACGAACGCGCACGCACGCTCAAATTTTTGTTTCTCGATGCGATCGCGCCGGTCTTGGGCGGTATCTCAACACTTTTCTTTTCACTTTCTGAAAAATCACTCGTCGTCTACCTCGGATTCTTTACGGGTTTTTTGCTCTATATCGGTGTCGCAGATATTTTACCCGAAGCGCACAGCACGCATTCTTCTTGGAAAACGATGCTCGCGACCGTCATCGGCGTCCTGTTCATGTTTCTTGTTACGCGACTCCTTTCGTAATTTTTGTATAAAAAAGTCCTTCAGAAATCTGAAGGACTTTTTTATTTAATCCGAAAGTTACTATCGTTGTTTTAATCTTTGATTTGCTTGGATTCTTTTAATAAAATCATTTGTGTTTTCGTATGATGGGATGATCCCTGCCACTGGAGTACGCTCTAAGTTTTCCAATATGTTTGGAATGTATTTGGCTCTACCAATAAAGGAGATATCGAGGTCCTTATATCGCCCGCCACACATTTTTTGTTGGCGTTCTTTATCGATAATATTATCTGAAACAATGATTTTAATGAAAGGATTCCCTGCTGAGATAAGATGCAGGTAGCTTATAAAAGTGACTGAAAACATTTTCCAAAGAATTACGACGGTAATTTTTTCATTAAGCGCGATGGCAACATTTTTATTAATATCTTCGAAAGACTGGTCGCATGGTGTATATGAGATACTCGTCGTTTGCTCTATCATTTTAAGAGCTTCTTTGAGTTCTTCATGCTCGTCACCGCCTTTGGGATAGATGCATTGCGCACTAATTTGAGAGGACATCAGTTGCCGTATGGTTTTAAAGGTGAATGATTATTTATCCATAGTATACCTCTTGGCCGTAATAAACGTGCAATCAAAAAAGGGGAAATCAAAAAAGCGACGCCTACGGCGTCGCTTTTTTGATTTTCTCTCGAGAGAAATTATTTGACTGCGTCCTTGAACGCCTTTGCGGCGCGGAATTTAGGACTTTTCTTTGCGGCGATCTTAACTGCTTCGCCGGTCTTTGGATTGCGGCCCATGCGAGCTGCTGATTGTTTTACAAAAAAGATTCCGAGGCCTGCGATTGAGACTTCTTCACCTTTCTTGAGTGTGCCGATGATCTGTTCGATCATTCCGTCAACAACTTCTTCAGCAGCGACTTTTGTGCCGCCGATTTTACCGTGAACCCATTCAACGAGTGCTTGTTTATTCATAGTTTATGCGGGTATTACTTATAAAAACTCGACCCAAAGGGTTACGAAACTCATAGGTGATAGGTACCCATAAGCTACCTATATAGTATATACCTCCTTTTCCAGCGCGCAATGTTTGCAATGGTTTTTTCACACTGGTTGATGAATTTGTCAAATTTGCCTCAAAAGTCGAAAAAAGTGTCCATTTTTTGACAAAATAGGCATTTTTTAGTATACATAGGGAAACTTTTTTAACTTTTTTCACAATTTAAACCCAACTACCAATGGCTGAAAATGAAATTGTACCTCTCGAGAAAAAACTCGAAAAACTTTCTCCAAAATTGCGCTCGATGATTAGAACCCAAGCAGAGCGGGATCATGAAATTGATGATATGCTCTCATTCTGTAAAAGTTACCGGGGTGAGACTGGAGGCATCATCACAGATTTTTTAGGGCGGACGATGCTCCACTGTAATGCAGGTGCGACGCTCGAAACCGCCTTTTGGCTTAAAAAACATTTGGACAACGGAGGAAAACTTGTTATCACTGTTGCAGGAGCACTGAGCTCGTTCCAAATTGGAATTTTACTTTCCGAACTCATCAATCAAGGGAAAGTACACCTTATTTCTGCGACCGGAGCAAATCACGAAGAATCATATTACCGGTTTGTGGCGCATTCGTATTATGGATACATTGCAAACTATCCTGAATTGACGCCGGAACAGGAAGTTGAATTGCGTGATGCAGAATTACGCCGGATTACCGACACTTTTTTGCCTGAGCTTGAAAGTGTGCGCCTCCTTGAACCTCCAGTTACAGAAATGATAAGGGAAGAAGGAAAAAAGATTCAGGTTATTAATGATCCTGAACTCGGCATCATGCTTGAAGGAGGAAGACATTTTCCAAGCGAATATTTTCGCCGGTTGCTCACTGATGATCTTATTAAAGGTGATCCTGCTGGCAAGCCGGAATGTTGTTGGACACTTGCAGCGCAACAGAAAGGCATACCAATTATCGTGCCTGGATTTGAAGATTCAACGATGGGTAATATTATTTCAAGTTATACTTATGCCGGTCCTCATAAGAGGGCGGATCTGGGAAGACTAAATCCATTTGCGATTAAGACTGGACTTGAATACATGCATGAACTGTATGATTGGTATATGAAAAATTCGCAAGATTCCAAAATTGCATTCTTGCAACTCGGTGGCGGGATTTCAGCTGACTTTCCAATTTGTGTTGTTCCATCTTTGAAGCATGATAATATGCTCGAAAATGTGCGCGATTGGGCTGGTTTTATTGAAATCAACACATCGCATATGTCGCAAGGTTCCTACACTGGCGCCGGAGGAAAAGAGAAGATGACTTGGGATAAACTTTCAGTTGATAGTTTCTACAAGATAATACAATCTGATGTGACGCTTGCGTTCCCCTTGATTGCAGCAGTTCTGTTGGGTAAATAATTCTTTTAATTTTAAATTTCAAACAAAAAAGCTTCGAAGAAAAATCTTCGAAGCTTTTTTAATTTGTATAAAGAATAGTTTTAAGTAATTGCCATTTTCTTCATGTAACTGAAATGGCTTTTGAGCGCACCAAGGAAAGTTGGGTATTCATGATAGGGAATTTTGAATTCCGCACAAGTTTCTTTCACGATACGACTGATCTTCGGATAATGCACATGCGATATGTCGTGAAACAGATGATGCTCCACTTGAAAATTGAGTCCGCCCAAAAACCAAGTGAGCATTTTGCTCTTCTGCCCGAAATCCGCAGTCGTTTCCAATTGATGTACGGTCCATTCTTTTGTATGCTCGTCGCCGACATCACGCATTGTTGTCTCGGTGACTAAATGTGCGCATTGGAATACGAATGAAAGGATAATGCTTGCGATCATCATGGTGACGATGTACGAAACGAGCGTTGCAATGATACCGACCGTGCATATGGGGAGCACTAAAAATAATCCGATGTGTGTTATTTTTGTGATCCAAAATATGAAATGTTCACGGGTCGAGAACGGTACTTTCTGTGTTGCAACGCGTTGTTTGAAATATTGCTGGAAATCGGATCCATAGATCCATAAAAAAAGATGGAATGGATACAGTGCCCAAAAATACCAATTCTGAACACGATGCAGTAATAATTTTTTCTGGTGTGGCAGTGTGCGAACGAGCGGGTAGAGTTCAATGTCATCATCATGTCCGGCGATGTTGGTGAAGGTGTGGTGCAGGATGTTGTGTTTCGGTTTCCAGAGGGATACCGTTGCGCCGATGAGATTCATCGAATGTCCTGCAAGCGTGTTGATCCAACTTTTAGTCGAATATGATCCATGCGCGCCGTCATGCATGATATTGAAGCCGATGCCGACAACTGAAAATCCAAGAATGATGGTCGAGATGATCCGTAGAAGAGTAAATGGTGGCAGATAGAATGCTCCAATGTAGGAGATGACGAACGATACGAGCAGAATGGTCGATTTCAAGTGCAAGTTGAAATTTCCTTTTTTGCTGATGTTATTTTTTTTAAAGAATTCGTTCACTCGTTGTTTTAGGGCTTGAGTGAAAGCGCCGGTCGAAGTAAATTTAATCTTTTCCATGTCTGTAGGGTTTTCTTTTAGTATAGCATTTCAAAGGCATATTCGTTTTTTTCAGGTTCACTTCAATGGGGGTATCCCACTTCTTTATCTTTGTTTCATAAATAATTCATTTTTTCTTTAGAAGTAGTGTTTCACAAGAGAAAATCCCTAGGTTTAGCCTAGGGATTTTCTCTATTTTGTCTTTCTTTGGATCTATCTGACTACCGGGCGTACCCGGTAGTGAGACTTTGATTTAAAGACCAAAATTTTTAGGACGCGAAGTAATCTTTCAATCTTTTCTTGAACATCCTTCTACCCATGGTTGTCTTTAAATATTTTTCACGTCTCCTCGCGTCCGATTCAAGTAAATATGCTTCATAATATATAATTTTCCATGGCATGTATCTTTTGGTCGATATATTTTTGCCTTTGTTATGTTCTACAAGTCTTTCCTTAAGGTTAATTGTATAACCAAAATACAAGTCTTGTGTTTTTTCATTTTCTAAACAATAGACGTAGAACATAACGAATCAAAGCTCTACTACCGGGCGTATTCAATGACGCGTGTTTCGCGTATCATCGTCACTTTGATTTCTCCCGGATACTTGAGTTCTTGTTCGATCTTTTGTGCGATGTTGCGTGCCATGTCGCGTGCTTCCGCATCGCCAACTTTCTCTGGTGTAACGAAGACACGGATCTCGCGTCCAGCTTGAAGCGCGTATGTGCGTTCGATGCCTTCAAAACTGTTTACCAATGCTTCAAGTTCTGCCAAACGTTTCAAATAATTTTCAACACTGTCGCGACGTGCGCCAGGACGTCCGCCTGAGATCGCATCTGCAGTTTGCACAATGACTGCTTCGATCGTTTCGTATGGATAATCTTCGTGGTGCGATTTCATCGCAGTTACAACACGAGGATCTGCGCCGAATTTCTGAAGGATACGCATGCCGATCTCGATGTGCGTACCTTGGACTTCATGGTCGAGTGCTTTTCCGATGTCGTGGACGAGCGCGCCTGCCTTTGCGATTGCGACGTCTGCACCGAGCTCTTCAGCGATCATGCCGGCGATGTGCGTCATTTCAATTGAGTGCTGAAGGACGTTCTGTCCATAACTCGTACGGAAATAGAGACGGCCGATGATCGCAATGATGCGCGGATCGAAGTTGAAAATTCCGCATTCGTAGACTGCTTCTTCTCCTTTTTGTTTGATGATCTTGTTGATCTCCTCTTTTGCTTTTTCGACGACCTCTTCGATCTTTGCAGGTTGAATACGTCCATCGAGAATGAGATTTTCGAGCGCGACGCGTGCAACTTGGCGACGGACCGGATCGAAGCTCGAAATGATGATCGAACCCGGAGTATCGTCGACGACGAGCTCAACACCGGATGCGCGTTCGAATGCGCGGATGTTGCGTCCTTCTTTTCCGCTGATCTTTCCTTTGATCTCGTCTGATGGAATGTTGACGATGGTCGTCATCATTTCAGATGCGGTCGAAGAGGCGAGACGTTGGATCGCAGTTGCAAGAATATCTTTTGCGCGACGATCAAGGCGTTCATTGGCGCTCTGTTCGAGTTTCTGCATGCGAACGAGGAAATCTTCTTCGTAATTTGCCTCGACTGTTTTCAAAAGCATATCTTTTGCATCTTCCGCAGAAAGACCAGCAACTTTTTCAAGTGCCTTTTGTTTTTCGAAATCTGCCTGGTCGACGCGTTCTTTTATTTTCTTTATTTCTTCGACTTTGAGTTTGATGTTCTCGATCTCTTTGTCGATTTCAACTTGGCGCGCATCCAAGAGCTCTTCTTTCTTGATCAAACGTGTCTCGGTCTTTTTGAATTCGTCCGCTTTTTCTTTTTCAAGACCACGAAGCTCACCGTAGTTTTAGCCGGCGTTTTTCTTTGCATCATCGAGGTTCCGTTGGGATTGCTCGGTTGCGCCGGTCAGCATCGGTTTGATATCGAGCTCCATCGAGCCACGAATACCTTTTGCGACGAGGACCCGGAGATAATAGCCGACACCTATACCCACCAAGGCTGCAAGCCCGGCGAATGCCAACATAAATATACTCATAAAATATTAATTTTTTCGCGAGAAATTACCCACTACATTTCGTAGTAAGTACAAGTGTGTTATGACAAGAGTGTGGAAAGTTCGTAAAAGTCATACAGGTGTGGAACGCGAGGATAGTTTCGAGCGAAAGTGAAATTACCAATAAATTTAAAACCTATGCGCTCATAGTACCAGAATCAGCGAGAGGTGTCTAATTTGACAGCGTATTTCTGTGTGGTAGTATGAACTAAACTAAAAACTCCTTTTCTATGAATAAACCAGTTTCTTGGGCGAAAGCCACAGTATTTTTCGGAATTTTCTTTCTTGTCTTTGCAATTATGGGAATAGTATTTCTCTACTATTCAAATACACGACCTATGGACCTCGTTCCGATTTTGAAGTTGTTGGGATTTACTTCATGGAATAACCAACCCGAGTGGTATACATACGAAGGACGAATGGTTGCAGGCTGTTGTTTCGCTATGTTGCTTCCGGTGACACCATTCCTGGTTCTTTGTTACAATAAATACAAAAAGTACGAAAAAAATAAATTTAATGTTGTGCCATAATTAATGGATGAATAAATTAAAAATCCTCTTTCGGTAACGGAAGGGGATTTTTTGTTTTTACAATATTTGACATATTGCAGATTATGCAGTACTATGTCCCTAAACAATTTAAACCCTTTAAATCCTTTTACAATGAAAAAGAAATCTAATTTCCTGCATTTTCTTGCGCGCAACATGGGAGAATCTATTTTCTGGTTTTTTCTCGTGTTTGTGTTCTCTGCCGCTTTCTTTGTTACATTTATCCTAAACATTAAACCAGCTGGTTCTGGTACTCAGGACGATACTGATCTCGTTCTTGCAGGTTCAGCATGGTTCTCATTTTGGGCAGCAGTAGTTGTTGTGATTCTTCTCCGAGTTTTTACGGGGCTTTTTCTTAAAAAGAAGCTCCTTAAAATAACAAATCCCGATGAGTATGGCACCTTGGAGATGGTATATGAAGCCATGTGGTCAGAAAAAGCAAAAAAGAAAATATTAGACCGGATGTATATGGTCAATCAGGATGGAATATATGCGTTGTTGAATGGGGCTAAAGATATGCCGGAGTACCTATCAATTTTTGGTTGGTGGCTCAAGCGAAATTACTTTATTGCAGAGCAAAAATCTCCCAGAAAGGAATGTGTCAAAAAGATTTTCGACGATATTAAAAATGTTGAAATCTTGCATTTGGCACTCAAGGAGATATTCTCTTTCGGTCCTACGGTTTCTTATGACGAGATTGAGTCGCGCTATGAAGAACTGACAGACGAAATGGGTGACAAATTTACAAATTCTGCCGCGGTGGGTTTCTTAAAAGAAGTACAGAGTTATGTACATGATAAGATTAACGACCTGCTCCACACAGAATTTGAAACATTCGCGCTTCTTCCTGAAGATATGCAAATTCAAAAAATTAAAGATTTGTACAAAGTTATTGCTGCTGCGCGTGCGTGGGAAATCTATGACCTCGAAGCCATCACGATGATATTTTCCTTGAAGCTCAATCATGAGCGTCTTCTCGAAGCCATCAATGGTAAATCTGATAACATCAAAGAGTTGTTGCAGGAAGTATCTACAATGTCGCCGGTGTCATCGAATTAATTCTTTGTATTTAAAACAAAAAATCCCTTCCGGAACTTTTCGGAGGGGATTTTTTTGTGGGAATTATTTTCCGCTTTTTGATTTGGTGATGATTTCGTCGATGATGCCGTATTTTTTTGCTTCATCGGATGTCATGTAGTAATCGCGATCGGAATCTTTTTCAACTTGGTCGATCGATTTGCCCGTATTTTTTGCGAGAATTTTATTCAATGTCTCTTTTGTACGGAGAATGTGTTTTGCGACGATTGCGATATCTGATGCTTGTCCTTCTGCGCCACCCATGACTTGGTGGATCATAACTTCAGAATTTGGAAGACAGAAACGTTTTCCTTTTGCACCCGATGAGAGGAGCACTGCCGCCGCAGATGCTGCGATACCGACACAGACCGTCGCAACGTCCGGCTTGATGTGATTCATGGTGTCATAGATCGCCATCGCAGCGGTCACTGAACCGCCGGGAGAATTGATGTAGAGTTTGATTTCTTTTTTGGGATCTTCGTGTTCAAGGAAGAGGAGCTGTGCAATAACGATGTTTGCAGTGTAGTCGTCGATTGCGCCACCCAAGAAAATAATGCGTTCACGAAGAAGTCGTGAATAAATATCATAGGCGCGTTCGCCGAATTGTGATTTTTCGATCACCGTTGGAATCAACATAGGTTTAAATAAAAATTAAGTT
>CALRFE010000004.1 GCA_943356425.1 Candidatus Nomurabacteria bacterium | reverse complement strand
GAGGTCCATGTTTTCTATTCGAACGATTTTACTGGCGAGCCAACTGAAAATGATGAGATGGATCTTCTTTGGGTAGACAAAAACGCCATCCCGTATGATGAAATGTGGCCTGACGACCGGTTTTGGATACCGGCATTTCTCGAAGGTAAGTACTTTTTGGGTACTGGGATCTTTGATGATGATCACAAAATGATCTCATTCGTCTTAGATAGGGTAGAAGCGTCAAGTTTCTTTTCCACAGCGAAAAAATAGGGCAATTTTAAGTACAAGCCGTCAAGTAAAAACGACCTTAAAACCTTTATTTTATAAAGGTTTTTTATATTTGACAGTCATGAAAAGCGTTGTATAACTATTGACTTTTCCTTCCGGATATGCTACTATATGGGGGTACCTGAATATATTCGCATCCGTGCTTATATATAAGGGTATTTTTGTTTAGATACCTTTCAGGGCTTTAAACAAAACACGACCCAGTCACGAGTTTGGCGAAGCATAATCGCTTTATATGCAAAAGGAATATATCCTTCGATCTCTACAGTCATTTGTCGTAATTCCTATTTTGGCGACAAGCTTCACCCTTAGTCCAATGAACTTTGTGGAGAAGATCCCAACTGTAGCAGTACTAGCGAATGTACAAAATGGGACCCTTTCGAACGAGGCTCTGGATAACAAGCAGAAAGATCTCGAAGAAAAGGCTCAAAAGATAGACGCGTACTTTGGAAAATACAATCTCCCGCTCGAAGGTCACGGAAAGGAATTCGTGCTCGCAGCGGAAAAAAACAATCTCCCATGGGCGCTCGTTGCGGCCATCGGAATGGCGGAATCGACCGGTTGTAAGTTCATCATCAAAGGTACAAACAACTGTTTCGGATGGGGCGGTGGAACGATCCCATTTGATTCGATCGACGATGCCATTGCGACCATTTCTGAGCACCTTGGCGGTAATAACCAACATACTGACCAATACTATTCTGGTAAGGACGTTGTAGGCATCTTGCATGCATACAATCCTGAAGAAATTGCTCCTGGATACGCAAAGCATGTGCAGAATATCATGCAGAGAATTGAAAACTTCCAAACAGACAATCTTGCCGATACGGCAACAAAAAAATCCGCGTAATCGCGGGTTTTTTTGTTGCCTGAAACACCCTCGCTCAGACACTTGACATATCTATAAAATCCTGTATAATATAGAAAAATCCATTAACAAACATGAAAAGATTAACCATCATCACCTTTCTTATTGGCTTAATCGCGATAGGAATGGAGGCCTGCAAGACACCGGTGCTCACACAAAGTTACGGAGGTAAGATTTTTTATACTTCCGCAGAAGACAATTTTCTCAAGAGCAAAAAGAACGGTCGCGAAGCAGTCAGCTTCTTTCCGGACAATGAATTTTATCTGACTGACATCGACACTACCCGTGATACTACCATCGAACATGGTGCGCTCATTATCAGGACCCATTCAGACACGACAACGACCATTATCGGCACGCAAACTGCGGGACATTTTGTCAAAGTCGATGCAAATGGGGATTATCTTATCCAATTCGACGATGCTAAGAAATCTGTCGTTCCATGGAAATATGATAAAGGGACCAATCACTGGGTGATCCATTCTTTCCTTAAGCATGATAAGAAAAAAAATGTTGATTGGCTCATGGTAAAGACCGGTAGCCACTCGCTTTTCTTGTCGCCTGACATCAAGCCCGGAGTTGCGCTCAAGATCAGCACTGGTCGCGAGAACAATACTGAGTACAAGGAAGAGAATCTGAAAGGAAAAACTGCCGGTTCGACTACTTTTGAGGATGATACCAAAAAAGTTGATAATAAGAGTGATGATGAAGAGACCGATGGAGATGGAAATCCGATAATCAAAATATCTCGGAAAGTTCTTGCCAGCGGAGCGACTGAATTTGATTGGAATGATATACCGGGCGCGACCAACTATGCGCTCATTGTTTGGCAAGGTCCTAATGAAGGGCCACCACATTCCACTCCAGGTAGCAATCTCGTCATCAATCTTTCCAAGATTCCTACGGCTCGAAAAGTTGTGGTGAATGCTTACAATGGTACTACCTTGCTTGCAAGCACTGCATTCAATTGGTAAATTCTTTTGTGCGAATTAAAAAACAGACCCGATCTCAGTAACATGAGACCGGGTTTTGTTTTATGTAAGCAAGACGTAGATTAAAAATGCAACACCGATAACGATACGGTAGACACCGAATATTTTGAATGAATTTTTTTGAATATATGAAAGCAGGAATTTGATTGAGAAAAGTGCGGTGATACAAGTGACGATGCCCCCAACAATAAGAAGTGCTACGTCGTGTGATCCGATCGTCTTATATGAATGAAGAAGATCAAGTCCGGTCGCGGCAAGGAGTGTCGGAATTGCGAGCATGAATGAAAATTCAATGATTATTTTTTTAGGAATGTTTGCAAGCCGTCCGCCGATGATGGTTGCGCCTGAACGAGAAACACCAGGAATGAATGCAAGGATCTGCCAAAGACCGATGATGATCGCTTCGCGATAGGTCACTTCATGTTCATCTAATTCTTGATGAAGCGTGGACTCTTTCTTGTATGATTCGATTACCCAAAGTACGATACCGCCCACAATGAGCGCGATTACAACAATGAGCGCATTGCCGAGCAAATATGTTTTGACTAGTTTATAAACAGAAAGTCCGATGATCGCGGTCGGAATGAATGCGACAATTATTTTTGGAATGAGCGACCAATTGGAAAGAATTTTTTTTGTGTAATAAATGATGACGGCAACAACAGCGCCGGCTTGAATTGCGATCTCAAATGTTTTTGTCGAATCGCTCGTTGCAATACCTAAGATCGAACTCGCCAGTATCAGATGCCCAGTCGAAGAGATCGGCAGAAATTCCGTGAAGCCTTCGACAACGCCCAAAACTACGGAATCAAAAAATGTCATCATAGATGTATTGCTAAATACGTGCTAACAATTGCCGCGGTTTCGCCACGAAGGGTGAGGGGACCGAGGGAAACGATTGATATGTCTCGCTTTTTAGCGAGAGCAATTTCTTCAGGAGTGAAGCCACCTTCGGGACCGATAAAAATAGAGGTGTTAGGTTTTAGGTTTAAGCTTTTAGCTTCAAAAAGAATACCAGAGGAATCGAAGAGGAAAGTTTCAGAGGAATTACAAGAAGCGATTGCGTTAGGAAAAGAAATAATTTCACCGAGTTCGGGCACGATTGCGCGACCGGATTGTTCGGCGGCTTCGCGGATTATTTTTTGGAGGCGTTCAAGATTGAGTCCGGACTTTATCGTACGATCGGTAATGATGGGAACGATTTTAGAAATGCCGCATTCGACTGCTTTTTGACAGACGAGCTCGAAATTTTCTCGTTTCAATATTGCTTGAAAAAGTGTGACGTGGCGGGTTGGTTCGCTGGTGCTCTTAGTGGCACCCAAAAGCGCGAGTGTCGCGCTTTTGGGTGCAATCGCTTCGATCGTTCCTTGCGCTTCGATTTCTTTTCCATTAGAAAGAACGACGTGTTCGCCGGTCTTCAATTTTAAAACGCGCACCATCTGATGCAAGAGCTCGGGGTCAGTAATGGTGAGCAATTTCTGTGTGAGATCAAAATCGCCGATGAATCGGTGCACTTTCGCCATAACGTGATCTTAGAAAAACAAACTATAAATAAAATGTACCACCGGATCAATATCCGCCCCGTATACGATTGCACCGCCGAGTGCTCCAGTAATTGTTACGAGGATCAGCCCGATGAGCGCAAATGTCGGCATAAACGGCGTGTGGATAATTTTTTGTGCGTACCCGAGTATCTTCTCAAAACCTGCGCGCATTTTTGTCTGACGAATTTTTTGTCCGATCGGTAGTATATCCATTAATTCGAGCAGGTAGATGAGCGCAAGGACGAGGAAAACATAGAATGTCATGTTTGCAAAAAGGGAATGCGTTTCAATGAGTTGACTCGGTGCTCCGCCGATAGTTTTTTCTGCTAATTCTCCCGTTTGCATTGCGACGAAAGCACCGATCGTTCCTGTGGTGACAAGAAAACCTTTGAGCACCTTTATCGAAGTGCTTCGCAAGGCCGTTTTTGTGCGTACGAGCTCTACTAATGCGTATACAGTCAAGAGTGCGATAGGGAAATGTACGAAAATAGGGTGAATATTCAATTGCATGCCGTACAGTATACCATATTTGCAGAATGCCAGATTTCTTAAATCTGTAGCTCTATCCCCATATCTGTTTCTTTTTATTGACAAGCATTATATAATCAAAGTATTAACAAATAACAACAGCATCTACTATTATGTTCAAAGGACCTCAATATGATTCTCTAAAAACGATCGGTCTTATCGCGTTCGTCTTTTTGTGCGGTGTCTTCATCTTTGGTGCGATCAATGTCAGAAACAATAAGAACGTCGCGACGGTCATCAATGATATTACTCCTCCTTCTGCGCCGACCAATTTTAATGTCGGACCGCTTCTCTATAATGGTAATGCCATTTCGAACCAATTAGTATTGTCATGGACGGCATCCACTGACGATAGCGGTTCGATTGCGGGATATGACATACATATCACTGGTCCTGTTGGCAGTCAATATGCAAATGTTGTTCTCCCGATCGGTGGTGGTACGACACAGTTTACACTTACCAATTGTCAGCCCAATACGAACTATTCTTTCAGTATCGTCGCACGTGATGCTTCGGGCAATGTGTCGGCAGCAAGCGCTCCAAAAACAGTAACGACAAATGTGTCAGGAAGCATTACGACAACTCAAACAGGAGGAACAGGCTCTACCACTACTACCGGAGGAGTTACGCTCTCAGTAAATCAGACGACGGTGACTAATGGTACACCTATCATCTTGACGACCGCTCCTGTTGCAACAACGCCAACATTGACCAAGGTTGAATCCTATCGCGCGTTCAAGACGTATTCAAGTTACTTGATCAATACTGATACGACTGCACCTTTTACCTATACCTGGGACACGAGCAAATACGGACAGGGAACATACACGCTTAAAACAAAAGGATATTTCTCTGATGGAACTTCTTCGTTTTCTACTCCAGTGACGGTTACGATCGGTGCATCTACGACGACTACTGGAACCACGACCGGAACAACTACTGGAACTGTGACCGGAACTACAACTGGTACTACAACGGGAAGCACGACGGGGACGACTACCGGTGGTACGGGTGGAACCACTACTTCAGTGAGTGCACTTGGAGGTAGTGCGACCGGCGGAACAACTTCCGGTGATACGACTTCAGATACTACAGCTCCAAATGCTCCAGCGACACTCCAAGCAGGAGGTGGTAATACCTTAGGTATTTCATGGGCAAAATCTACAAGTACTGATGTTGCTAAGCAATTGATCCGTGTCAGCGGCGGACCTGTCGGAACGCCCTATAATGATGTTGTCGTCGAACTTGGTCCAAATGAATCATCGATTATTATCTCCGGTTGTGATCCGCTCTCAACATACACCGTTGAAATCAAAGTTGCTGACGGAGCAGGTAATATGTCACAGACTCGCCGTACGACAATCAATAGCACGACTCCTCCTCCTGCAGATACGATCGGTCCTGCTATTACCAATATCAGTACCGGTGCAGTTTCGGGAACAAGTTTGAATGTAAATTGGTCTTCAAGTGAGTCGTCTGATTCTGTTGTCGAATATGGTACAACGACAAGTTATGGCACTCGCGCTGGTACAGGCACGCAATTTGGAAAAGATCATATCGTGCTTCTCTCGAATCTTACGGATGGACAGACCTATCATTACCGCATCCGTGCTCGCGATTTCAGCAATAATCTTGTCCTCTCTTCGGATAAGACCTTTACAATGGGCGCTGCGACGCAGACAGGAATTACTATTTCAGGAACTTCAAATGGCGTAGCGATCGCAACGGGTGCAACTGCTGGAGCATTGCTCGGATATACGCTCGGAAACATTCCAGCGAATACTGATCACGTCGAATGGTATCGATCATGGGGCGGTAATCCTCCATACCTGGTCGGTTACGATTGGCAGGCTCCGATGACGCTCACATGGAATTCATACGGTTTCGGAAATACCGCGTATATCACTTTTGCAAAAGCATATGATGAAGCCGGTAATTTCTTGGGATCATCTCCGAACTTTATCGTGAACGTGCAGAACTAAAAAATCAAAAAGAACGCCCCGCGAAGCGGGGCGTTCTTTTTGATCGTATATATAAAAAAATGGCAGCCAACAAAATATGTGACTGCCTCAAACATTGGATCCTTTCATTGCTAGCGCTGCACACCACCTTAAGAAGTGCAATTCGAGGTGCTAAAGAACATTTCAAAATGTTGAGGCATACCGCTTTTGCGGATCTTTAACTATGGCTACAACCAAGCAAAAATCTTTAAAATTAAGTGCTCAACCGTTATGAACCATTATAGCACCTTTATTTTTTTTGTCAACTATTTGTGTGAGAGCAATGAAGTATGGAACTTTTCTCCGAAATGGTCCTTGATCCTGATCATTTTCTTAAGAAAAGGGAAGTCGTTCTTGTTCTTGGAAAGAATATCATAGAGCCCATTTTGGTCGTATCCGCAGGCGATAATTTCCGGCCTATTTTTTTTGATGACATCCCATGATCCAGGACGTCTGTCTCCCGAAACGATGATCGCATTCGGGAAAAATTTTTGCAGGTTTTTTTTGCGGACTGCGTATTTTTCGTGAGGCACCTTATTTTTTAAGTCCATCACTATTTGATCACGTGCAAGAGCTATATATAATGGTGACCCTTTTTTTTCTGCTTCGGTGATAAAAAATTGATGGCCGGCATGCAGCCGATCAAACACGCCAAAAATCATCACAGATTTCTTGGTGACAGCGCTCGGTGTTGTTTTTTTTGTTATTTTTTTCTTTTCCATTCAGTGAGTTTACCCGCATTGATTTCAATGAGGTCTGCTTTTCTAAATTTTTTCCGCAACTGTTTCGGTACGATCATTATATGCGGTGAATCATCAAGCGCTTCTGCGATGTGCCAAAGATCTTCTGCACTCGTTTGCCAATCCTCACGCTTGAATTTTTTTAGATTAAAAGGCTGTGAATATGAAAGCAAGGTCTTCGTACCATCATGTAAAAAATATTCATGAAAATACGAGAGGGCGAGCTCTCGTATTGTCCGGTATACGGGCTCGCGGTATCGGAGCACTGCATGATTCGTTTTTGAGATCGCACCCCAGTATCCATTTTGCTTAAAAAGTGTGACAACGTGATCAAGATCTTTTTGTGTAGATTTCAGATCAAGCAAGAGTGCAGGTTTTTTGTGGAATTCGAATACCGCTGCCGCAAAGAGGGCACCTTCCATGCAGTGCGCCTTATTTTTACGGAGCATTTCCCTCGGCGAACGGAGCGTGTCGTTGCCTTGATCGAAGTTATTCGGAACAGTATTCAAAAAATCCTGAATTTTAACCGGAGTTGAGAGTTTCTTGAAAAGCTTGATCTCATCTTTCGTGTACTTGGGCATATGCATTCCAGTATACCTGCGCGCATTTTTTTTGCAAAAGCAGTAGATGTCTCATAACAGCCTAAAGTGCAAGCACCTTCCTTTCCCCAGGTCTTACTCGTGCCCATGTATTGTTCCATCGTTTGTTGTATACTTTAGGTATTACAAAACTAATGCTTCCCTTTGTGGAAATATCGTATGTTTAAAAATAATGAATACTCAGCCATCAAAGTAATAGGCCTTATTGCGATCATCGGAGTCGTCGGTTGGATCATTGCGAAATCGATGGGTGATACTTTTGCGCCGAACCAGGCGCGCGTGTTACCAGAAACCCAAAGTGCTCCATGGCGGACATACAGAGAGCTCGATGCTGATGGAAAATTGGGCGGACGTACGATCTCTGACTTGCTTGAAGTGACGGTCTCATATGATACCGCAAAGCCGGGAGTGCTCTCGTTTGATAATCTCGCCATCAAAAAAGGATTTTCTCCGCGTACGAAGTTTGATGAAGATGGATTGCGTATCCAGACACTTGATGCTTCCGGCCGGGTGCTTTCTTCTCGGTCATTCAGAGCGAAGAAGACAGAGATCCATGCTTTTCCTGCACAAAATGGAAGCGTTTCAGGGGAAGGTGACAGAGTATCGACTGCCGGCAGTGTGGTGATGCTCTTGCCATTTTCGGAGACTGCGGCGACCGTGCATGTGGTCAACAAGGAAAATGTTGTACTTGCTTCACAAAAACTCAGCGGTATCACGCATGTCAATAATACACCGACGTGGAAAGGACTCGACGGTAAGGAGTTCCAAAAAAGAACACGTATCAAAGAATCGCGTACAACTTCATTTCTTACAAAAAAAGTTCTTGCAGCTGGGGATCCGATGAAGTACGAATTCGTCTTTATTGGAAATGGTTACTCAAGTGCTGAGCTCGCGCAATTTCATACTGATGTAAATAATTTCGCCAATAGTATTCTTTCCATCGATCCGATGCGTTCACGCGCATCACAGCTTTCGTTTGCCTATGTCGATAATACGACCGACCTTTCATGTATCCATACACAAGTGGGCGGTGAACCGGCACCTGGCAGATTGATCACATGTAATAACACACTCGCAACACAATTGGTGAATACTGCTGGTGCTCCATATGACAAGATCGTCATCATAACGAAGGATGCTGTCTACGGCGGTTCCGGTGGTTCTATTCCCGTTGCGTACAACGGTTCTGGCGGTCCAGCGATGATCATTCATGAAGCGCTCGGACATTCTGTTGGTGGAAATCTCGACGTGTATCCTCTATATACTTCAAACGGAACAATCGATAATCATGTTCATAGTTTGGGCGGTGCTACGACAGCGGGTAATTGTTATGCCGGCACGCCACCAGCTTCAGTATGGAGTGGAATGGTGGGAACCGCAGATTATACGGCGACGTGCAACTATCCGAATTGGTATGATGCAGGAACGAGCATGATGGAGAATCTGGGAGTGCTCTATTTTACTGCACCGGAACAACAGATGATCAATACACAGCTTGATCTGTACGCGGGATCATTTTCAGATTCTTCAAATCCTACCGTCACGATCGCGAGTCCTCTTAACGGTGCGGTGGTCTCGTCAGGTGCTTCTGTGACCGTTACCACGAGTGCCAGTGATAACTTAGGTGTCGCGCGCGTTGCATTTTATGTTGATGCTACACTGACAAAAAATATTTATCTTGCGCCGTACATGTACACATTTTCAGGTCTTTCAAATGGAACCCACACGATCGAGGTGCGCGCGTATGATGCAGAAAATAATTTTGGAACAAGCACTGCAAGCATCACGGTCGGTTCAGCTATTGGTGGCCCCGACACACAAGCTCCGACTGCTCCAACAAATCTTTCTGCCTCAAATACAACACAAACAGCGACCACGATCTCATGGACGGCTTCAACTGATAATGTCGGAGTCACTGGATACGACATCTACAAGAACGGATCACTTGCGGGAACAACAACCGGAACTTCATATACGGCAACTGGTCTAACGGCTTCGACCACCTATGCGTTTACTGTAAAAGCAAAAGATCTAGCAGGAAATGTGTCGCCTGCAAGTTCGTCGCTATCAGTCACAACAACTGCTGTTGCAAGCTCTACAACGGCAATAACGTATCCGACAAATGGCCAAGTGCTCACTGCTGGTGTTCAGATCACAATTACTGCGACTATCCCATCGAACGCGAATAAGGCGACATTATATCGACAATATAACTCAAACTCCATGTATCAGGTCGGTAATGATTCGACAAGTCCGTATTCTTTCAATTGGACTCCGAACTCAAGTGGAACATATACGCTCCGCGTAAAAGCTTATCAAGGGAATACGCTCATTGGAACCAGTTCCGACGTCATCGTCACGGTCGGTACAGGTAGTGCTCCCGACACACAAGCTCCGACTACGCCAACTAATCTCTCATCAACAAACACGACACAAATTGGAACGTCGCTTTCTTGGACCGCGTCGACAGACAATGTCGGAGTCACCGGATATGATATTTACAGAAATGGAACGCTTGCAGGATCGACAACGACGACTTCATATAACGCAAGTGGTCTTACTTCGTCAACGACATATTCATTTACTGTAAAAGCAAAAGATGCAGTAGGAAATGTATCAGGAACAAGTTCCGCTGTTTCTGTGACAACACTGGCGTCAGCAGATACGACTCCGCCGATAATCGGAGCTATTTCAACGAGCGGAGTTCTTTCGAATGGCGCAACAGTCTCTTGGACAACCGACGAAGCATCTGATTCACAAGTTGAATATGGGACAACGACTGTGTATGGTTTTCTCACTGCACTCAACACCAGTATGGTCACCAATCATAGTCAAATGATTTCAGGACTCTCGGCGGAGACGACGTACTATTATCGTGTCAAATCAAAAGATGTGTCGGGTAATCTTGCGGTATCCGGTTCAGGTACTTTTACGACACTTGCCCTTGCTGATACAACTGCACCTGTGATCGGGGCGATCAGTTCTGGAACACCAACAACAGCAGGCACAAGCATTTCATGGACGACAAATGAGGCGTCTGATTCCCAAGTCGAATATGGTACAACCACAAGTTATGGCGCAAGTACTGTACTCGATACGCCACTTGTCACAAGTCACGCAGTTACACTTACTAATCTTTCTGCTTCGACCACGTATCATTTCCGCGTGAGATCAAAAGATGGAGCTGGAAATCTCGCAATTTCTGCTGATGGAACATTTGTAACAGCCACTCCGTCTAGTGGTGGAGATTGTACCCAGACGGTCTGTATCACGTATCCGATAAATGGTCAGACGGTCAGCGGAGCGATTATCGTTTCGGCAGATGTTACGATCGGCGGTGTCGGATCAGTGACTTTCTATGGAAGCTGGAATGGCAATAGTCAATTCCAATTGACCTCAGCTGATAATACTGCTCCATATACGAATACCTGGACTCCACAAAGCGGAGGTACCTATACGATCACCGCAAAGGCTTGGAGCGGTACGTACGCTTCCGGAACGCTTTTGGGAACATCGGCGCCGGTAGTGGTGACAAAATAGGGAGAGGTAAAACGATCATAAAACATAAAGAGCCCGCGCCGTAGGCGCGGGCTCTTTATGTTTGAGCTCTCTATTTAATTTCAGCCATCGCTTTCTTGATCGCGCTTCTGGTGAGCGGGCCGACGTATCCCAAAGCAGGAACGATAGTATTTTTTTGCTGGAACGCGATAACTGCTTTTTGTGTGAGCGGTCCGAAGTACATGCTGATCGGTCCGGTATATAATTTTTGTGTGGTCAAAAATTTTTGCAGATCAGCGACTGATTCGCTCCGTTGACCGTAGTGGAGATCCATGTTCGGAAATGTCGAAGAGATCGGAGCAAATGCTGGAATTGCGATAGAAGGGACATCCGAAATTTCTGACCAGAGCGTGTTCTGGAATTTTGATTTGAGTGCGAAATAATACGTCATGCCCGGAGTCAATTTCTCAACAGTGTATGTTCTTTCGGTATCGTTCACATGGAGGTCTTTTGCCATGATCGGCGCAATCGCTACTATTTTTGCATTTGAAAAATTCTCAGAATGTATCGGTGCATTGCTGTAACGAATATCATACGTTGAGGTCGCGTCGATATCTGAAGTTGCGACAGTGAAGCGGAGTGTCGCGCTTGTTGTCGTGAAATAGGGGATCGTAAGATTTCCGATCGCTTCCGGCGGCGTGTTCGGGTCAGAAAGAAAGATCGCCCTTGCGGTAGGGATCCGAGTTCCCATGGTAATAATGGCTAAGACGAGCATCAAGAGAAAATATTGTCGAGATTTAGAAATGTTCATAATGTATATGATCGTTTAAACTTATAAATTTTACTGCTTAGTCAATATAGCAGATTTGGACAAAAAAGTCTTTGTTAAATAAACAAAATGACCACGCCGTAGGCGTGGTCATTTTGTTTGACATTGTTTCTATTTTACAACTTTTCGAACACCTCTTTTTCCGGCTTTTAGGGCCAATCGTGCTTTCTTGATCGCAAGCCGTTTTTTGGTCTTGTGCGGGTGCTTGAACACTTTTGTCGCACTCGGACCTGTTTGTCTCTTTCCCATAATTTTGATGCTATTTAGTAATAAGTCCTCCCAGTATACGTCAATTTTGAAATAATTTCAATCGCCCAATATCATTGCTTCTTTTCTGTACGAGCGGTTATAAATATCGTCATCATCGAGTTTACGATGATCATTGCAATAGAATGGAGCATGGTCGCAATGTTGTATGCTTCCAGCGAAAATAATGTAAGCGCATGTCGAAGTACGTTCGTACTGTATAAGAGTGGCGTTTCAGTTTTTGGATGTTGCCATGTCTTGCGGAGCGTCGGAATAAATGCAATCAGATCGATGGTGACCACAATGACGACTGAAAGCGTCGGATCTTTGGTGAGGATCCAGGGAATAAGTCCGAGCAATGCCGCAATGAGAAAATAAGTATCAATTCTTGTTATTTGCTTGAATCCATATTGGAGCGAAAAGAGAAAAATGATTACGGTAAAAATTTCAGCTGCTCCGGTCGGTAAAGCGCCGATACCTGCGCCTTTTGCCACTTGTCCAAAAAACGTGACACCAGAAACGATCGTCCACACGAGCCATGTGTAGGGGTGCGGTTTTACTCTTTTCTTTACGATGTCGAGCAAGTAGGGAATATTACCAGCAACCGCGATGATTGCTGCGATTATGGCGATAGTTTCCTTCATAATTGGAAGACCTAAGATCTGTTGTCCAGATATTTACCGGCGATACTTAGCGCAAACGAAGGCAGTATAATACAGACAGTTATCAATAGAAGTTGGTGTAACCGTTGGTTCCACAGTGTAGGGTTATTTCCATCTGGTCCTCCGACTAAGATTAATAAGATCCCCAAAACCCCAAAGGCGATTGAGGAATATATAAACGATCGTGTAGCTATTTTTTGCATGGATATAGTATGTCAGATTTGATAAAATAGTATTACCTGTCCCGTACTAAAATTTTGATTACGGGATATGGGCAATTAACATTAGTATTTAAATTTTTAGTACTGGGATGACCAAAAAAGAAACCACTGGAGCGGTACATACGATGCCTACAGATCTACGAAAAGCTGTTGCTTCTTCTCCTTCTGCACAGGCAGTGTGGGAAGATATTACACCGCTTGCGCGAAATGAATGGATCTGTTGGGTCATATCTGGAAAGAAAGCAGAAACAAGAAATATCCGTATTAACAAGGCAATCTCAAAACTTGCAGGCGGAATGCGCCGGCCGTGCTGTTGGGCGGGATGTGTGCATCGGTGAATACAGATTTTAAGCGTGGGATGATATTCGAGCCATTATATTTTCTCCGTAATGTAATTATTTGTATCTGAATAGCCCTCAATTACTGCAACTTCTTCATTTGTAAAATATTCTATAGTATTAGAATCTATAGCTTTTTCAAATAGTATCTTTGAATATAGCGATGGAGCATTTTCTCCACGGGATAAAGTTATATGTGGATATTTGTTCTTTGATTTTGGGTTCTCAACAAGAAGATCGTCTCCAAATTCATCCCAAGCACGTCCAATAATTTTTATAGAATATTCTTTTCCGATTTCTATTCCATCTAAGTTATTTGGTTCAAATTCAATCGTTGAATGATGTCCAAAAATTTTAGTATGTTTAGGAGGGAATCTTTTCAATAGATCTTCGGTGTCTTTTACGAATAGAGCGGTGAATTTTATTTCTTTCGGCATGTCCTCTTATTATACACAAAAATAATATGGGCAGGATATCTCGCATACCGCGCGTGATTTTCGGTTTATTCAAACGAATCGTTTTCATAAACAGCGAAAATCTTTCGATCCCTGCACGAAAGCAAAGCAGTTTGCTTTCTCCACGGAGCATATGAAAAAATCCCCAAAAAGGGATTTTTTCATATGCTCCGTGGGCAGGGATCGAACCTGCGACCAATCGCTTAACAGGCGACCGCTCTACCGCTGAGCTACCACGGAATGTTGTTCATCTAGAATGAACTAAACGCCACTATATCAAAAAAAGTGTTAAAATGCAAAGGTAATGTACGTCAAAATTAGGGTTCAAACTGAAGCAAAAAGGGAAGAAATCAGGCAAATAAAGCCAGATCATTTTGAGGTCTCCGTCAAAGAGCCCGCGAAACAGAATCTTGCCAATAAACGCGCCATGGAGTTGGTTGCGTTACATTTCAAAATTCCGGTAAAAAAAGTCAAGATCGTGAGCGGGCATCACAGTCCAAGCAAGATTTTCTCAATTATGGAAAAGTGATATAATTGAGATAGAAAGGTCATTATTAATAATACGATACTAAAAATACTATGAACATAAATATAACTGCCTCAAACATGGAATTGACTGATGCGATCCGCGAATATGTCGAGAAACGTTCTTTAGGGCTTGAAAAATTTATGCAAAATAATGACACAACACAGATGGTCCGTGTTGAAGTTGGAAAGACGACGATGCATCACAAACATGGTGATGTATACAAAGCGCAGTTTGATATCACGATTGCCGGAGCAAAATTTCATGCAGTTTCAGAAAAGGAAGATCTCTATTCTGCGATCGATGATGCAAAAGAGGGAATTATTCGTGAAATTACTTCAAACAAAGATCGCCGAGGAACGCTCTTTCGTCGCGGTGCGCGCAGTGTTAAAAAAATGTTGAAGGGAATTTCAAAGCGAAATCCGTTTACGTCGAAATATTAGGAATAGTAAGTAGAAAATAGATAGTAGTAAGTAGAAATACATATAGAGCATAAAATCCGCCGAAGGCGGATTTTATGCTGTTTGATTTTTTAGATTTTAGTCTTTAGGATTTAGATTTTTGTAATCCATCTCCTTTTTCCCCTCAGGGATCACTTTGTCGATAATGAATTTTTTGTCTGCGAAATGCACTTGAGTAATTTTGATACGCTTTCCATCTGTATCAAAAAAGAAAGTTCCTGGCCAACCTTCATATGCGAGAAATTTTAAATAATTTTGTCGGTCAGGCAAAGAGAGATTGATGAGCCCGTTTTCCTTGGTCATTTTTTTTGTAAAAGTCGCTTGCGTATGGTCTTGGACCGTCGGCTCAATTGTTCCGTCTCTCCATCGAGGAAGTATTTCTACAAGCAATTGTCCGCCTGTTCTCCATAAGGTGTTGTTGAGCGTATCGCGTGAGATCGGCCAGTTTGGAATTTCAATTTGTTTCTGGACTACAATCGGTCCATGATCCATTTCCGAGTCCATTTGAATGACACTTACTCCGATGTTTTTTTCATCT
This sequence comes from Candidatus Nomurabacteria bacterium, assembly GCA_943356425.1. GTDB lineage: Bacteria > Patescibacteriota > Minisyncoccia > Phycocordibacterales > UBA9973 > CALRFE01. The sequence continues at coordinate 6,311 of CALRFE010000004.1, read as the reverse complement.
TCAAGTATTTGCGTTTCAACGGGTGAAGTACCGCGATATTTTGGCAAGAGCGATGGGTGTACATTAAGTGGGGGATATTTTCCAAGTGAAAGGACCGACAAAGGCAGTATTTTTCCATACGCGGCGACAACGAGAAGTTCTATTTCTGCTTCCTTAATTTTCAATATAAAATCAGTATCGAGTTTTTCGGGCTGTACAATGGAAATATTATGGGCAATTGCAAAACGTTTTACCGGAGATTCTGTCAGTGCAAGTCCTCGTCCAGCCGGTTTGTCTGGAGTCGTTACAATAAGTGTCGGTGTATATCCTCCAGACAAAAGCTCCTCAAGTACGAATGAGGAGAATTCTGGTGTTCCAAAAAATGCAATTTTTATATTCGTGTTCATTTTTTAGAATTTAGTATTTAGACTTTCTTTACTTACTATGTTCCTCTGGCCGTCCTTCTTCTATATTTCGCGCTTTGTCGATGAAAAGTGTACCGTTTAGATGATCAGTTTCGTGCTGGAAAATATGTGCCAAGAGTCCGCCGGCACCTTTCTTAAATTTCTTGCCATGTTCATCATATGCACTGACAGTCGCATTGGTCGATCGTTCAACTTCACCATAGAGCCAGCGAACAGAAAGACACCCTTCTGCCATCCATTTTTTTCGTTTTGAGAGTTTTTCGATCACTGGATTAACAAAGATCATGTCCGGGTTTTCTTTCGTTTTTTTCTCGATCATCTTTTTTCCATCCTTGAAATCTTCGTCGAAAATTTTTCCTGATACTACAAAGATGCGCACACTCTCGCCGATCTGGGGAGCCGCGATCGCGACGCCATCTGATTGCGAATCAAGGGATGCTTTCATGTCCTTGATTATTTTCTGTATCTTAGGCGTCGCAATTTCTGCAACAGGAATTTCTCGCGCGATATCGCGCAGTACTTTTTCGCCATTTTGTACGATCGTGCGGATCATAGAAGCAGATGAAATTATTTGATGCTCTTTAAGTGTTCGAGCAGATTCTTGATCTTGACGGTCTCCTGTGATCGCGTGGTCATATCACGTACAATGACGGACTCCTCCATCGCTTCTTTTTGTCCAAAGATGATCGTGAAAGGAACTTCCATTTTTTCTGCAACAGCAAGTTGTGCACCAAGACTGTCTTTTGAAAGCGATTGTGCGATCGGAATGTGTGCTTTGCGGAGGATTTCGATGACATTCAAGCTTTTCAATTTTGCATCAAAACCGAGCTGGATGAAATACATCTTTGGTTTTTTCATGATACGCGGTGAGAGCTTCTTATACCATCCACATGAAATGACGCGATCGACGCCGATCGAAAAACCGACGGCAGGAACATCTTTCTTTGCGCCCAATTGTCGTCCGAGATAATCGTAGCGTCCGCCGGATGCGATCTGAACTGGCTGTCCGCCTTCTTCCTCAGGACTTTCTGCGTAGACTTCAAAAACTGTGCGCGTGTAATATGAAAGTCCGCGAACTAAATTTTTGTTGATCGTGTAATTGATTCCCATTTCTTCGAGATACTCTAAAACTTCTTTGAAGTGACGTTTGCAATTACTGCAAAGGAACGAGATCGCGTCGGGAGCATCCACGTTTATTTCTTTCGTCTTTTCTTCTTTTGAATCAAGTATACGGAGTGGGTTTGTCTTTAATCGTTCGCGATCGATCGGTGGAAGGTCGCCCATGTGTTTTTTGTAATAGTTGGTGAGTTCACGAATATATCCACCGCGACATTCTTTGTCGCCGATCGAATTAATATCAAGCGATAGGTTGGTGGCGCCTGCTTCTTCGAGTATTGCCATACCGGTCTTGATCACGAGCGCATCGATGATACTTTTTTCGCTTCCGAGCGAGTCAATATCGAACTGTGAAAATTGTCTGTAGCGATTTTTTTGTGGTTTGTCATGACGAAAAACAGGTCCGTATTGATAGTACATGACAGGCTGGGGAAGTGATTGCATGCCGTGTTCGATGTACGCGCGCATGAGCCCTGCCGTGTGTTCAGGACGAAGTGCGAGATGATCACCGCCCTTTGTTTTTAGTGTGTACATCTCTTTGTCGACAATATCAGTACCGACGCCGATCGATGAAGTAAATGTTTCGTCCATCTCCATTATTGGAGTGTCGATCGGTTTGAATCCGTAGTACACGGCGACTTCTTGCGCCTTCTCAAAAAATCCCTGAAAGAGATAATAGTCATCATTCATGATATCGCGCATTCCTTTCGGTGCGGTCGGCGCTTCTTTTTTTGGTTGTTTCTTTGGTTGAGTGGTCATAAAGGGTCCATTAAATTAGTAACTTGCTTTACCTGGCAATACATCGATATGTTGTATCGGAAAAAGTCGCAGAAGTGCGCGTCCGGTAATATGATCTTTTGGCAAGACCCCCCAAACACGAGAATCTGAACTGAACGGACGGTTGTCTCCCAAAACAAAATATTCATTCGGGCCGGTTTTTTTTGTCATGTCGTCGTTCGATTTGTTTTGGAGGTATGGTTCAGAAAGTGCGAAGCCTAGAGGATGTTCTTCGTTTTTGATGGTGACCGATGAGCCTTTGATCACGATCGTTTCGTTTGGAAGTCCGATGATACGCTTGATGTAGTAGACTTTTGTATCTTGGGGTGGATGAAAAACAATAACATCGCCACGTTTCGGATCCTCTACTCTGTAAGTCAATTCGTCGATGATGAGATAATCTTTGTCTTTGAATGTCGGTACCATTGATGCGCCAGAAACAATGAATGGTTGTGCAATGAACATGCGGATCGGCAGGACGATGATGAGTGCGGTCAGTGCAAATTTTACAATATCCCAGAGCGTGTCGCCGTCTTTCTTTTTTTCCGGATACCCATGATGCATTTCGTGGTGAACATGTTCTTCGTGTAATTCTTTTTTTGTTTCTTCCATATTGCGCCAATTATAGTACACAAAAACTCTTGACACCAATGCAAGTATCGTGTCGGAACGAAAAACTAGTAAATAGAAAATAGTCGGATAGAAAATAGGTAAGTCATTGGAGCGCGCCTCCGGCGCGCTCCAATTCTGTTTTGTGTTCCATGATACATGGTATATGATGTTGATATGTTCACGATGGTTGGTCTCGGAAATCCTGGAGAAGAATATAAAAGTACTCGGCACAATACTGGCCGAATGATTTTAGAGTGGCTCGCAAAAAAGCTGGTATTTTCAGAATGGAAGGAAGAAGGGAAATTAAAGGCGCTTGTAGCGACCGGGAAGATCGGAAAAGCAAAAGTGCAATTTGTTCTCCCAAACAATTTTATGAACAACTCCGGCAAATCTGTCGGACCTTTGATCAAATCAAAAAAGGATCTTGAAAAATTGGTTGTGATCTATGATGATCTTGATCTCTCGATCGGTTCCATGAAAATTTCTTTTAATAAATCTTCTGGTGGACACAATGGCCTTGAGTCGATCATCAAAAATGTGAAGTCGCAAGAATTTGTCCGCATTCGTGTCGGCATTTCACCGCACACGCCGTCCGGTAAAATAAAAAAGCCGTCAGGAGAAAAACCAGTCATTGATTTTCTCATGAAAGATTTCAAAGATTCCGAACTCGCCGACCTTAAAAAACTTTCCAAAAAAATAGCTGAAGCACTTGAATGTTTCGTGTCTGATGGAAAAGGGAAGATGATGAGTTTGTATAATTAAAAAATCCTGAATCATTTGATTCAGGATTTTTTAATTTAGTTTTTTGTCATTATCCGAAACCGCCATCAGAAGTGATCATTCGTGTTGTTGGTCGCAGAAAAGTAGAATGATTGGATGGATGTTTCTCAATAATGTATGTTTTGAATTCTTTCAAATAATGTTTACCACATCTGCTCAGATAAAATAGATTTTTGAAGCCATTTTTTGTTGCAAGGCTTTCTTGGTAATCTTCTATTTTTTGAACGACTGGCAGTTTGCCTCTCAAGTCAATAACAATAAATTCCGTGCCAGGACGAAGTTTCTTAACATTGCGAGTCTTGAAAGATGGTTCTGGTTCAGAAAACAAATAAAGATTTACGGCGCGAACTGTTTTACGAAAAGCAGTAACAAGTAAGAAAATAGCAAAAGCTATTAAGCTGAACACAGAGAGTGCGGCAAAGAGCGGATTTTCGTTCATGAGTGGTTGGATTTTTCGTAAGTGTACTCCTCGTATTTTTCCTGTCAAACTAAAAGGATCCCGCGCCTACAGCGCGGGATCCTTTTAGTTTGTTTAGATTTTAGAATTTAGTTTTTAGACTTTTCATCAAGATATGCGAGTGTCATTCTCTGATCTTTTGGTTCAAAGAGTGTGACTTGGAAATTGTAGGTCTTTCCGAGTTCAAGTTTTTCACGGAGCTTTGCTTCAGTACCGAAGAGAGAATTGTGGACAAGTCCAGCAACACCTTCTTTGATTGAAACGAGCGCGCCATGCTTGTTGAATTTGATCACAACACCTTTGATGATGTCGCCTTTCTTCAATTTGCCTTCAAATTCTTTCCAAGGATTTTCTTTGAGCGCTTTAATCGAGAGAGAAATTTTTCCATCTTTGATTTCGATTATTTTTGCACGGACTTTGTCGCCGATCTTAAACATCGTGCGTGGATCCTCAACGAGGCCCCAGTCAATTTCAGAAATGTGTACGAGTCCTTCAAGTCCTTCTTCAATTTTCAAGAATACGCCGAAGTCGACGATACCAGCAACAGTACAATCGAGTTCATCGCCCATAGTATATTTGCCGACGATTTCTTTGCGTTCCTCAGGATTATTATCTTTTTCAGAGAAAATAAGTTTGCCTTCTTTTGAGAGCGCAGAAATGATGATGACGGACAATTTTTTACCGACGAGTTTTTTCAATTATTTCAAGATCTTATCTTTATCAGAATCTTCAACGCGTGGATAGTGTTCAGCTTTCAATTGTGATGCAGGGAGGAATCCAGCAATACCTTGCCATTCAAGAATAAGTCCGCCTTTGTTCGCATCTTTGACAGGAATATCGAGTACGGTCTTGTTCTTGATCGCTTTTTCGGCGTCGCTCCAGATGAGCGCTTGTTTTGCTTCTTTGAGCGAGAGCTCGATATAGCCGTCTTCGTTTTCAGTTTCAACGATCTTTGCTTTGACGAGATCACCGATATTTATTTTTTTAATAATATCGCGCGCATTGATGAATTCACGTCCATAAATAATACCCGTACCGAATGGCGCGAGATTAATATAGACTGATGACTTTTCGATGCTGATGACCGGTCCTTCAATGAGCGTATCTTTTTGGGGAGCATCTGCGCTCGTGTCTAAAAGTTCTTTGAGTGGGCTCGTTTCAACGACCACTTCGACAGTTGCTTCTTCAATTTTCGCTTCTTTTGTTTTAGTTGCCATAATTTATAAAATTGGGTACAAAAAATCCGCTTGCAGCGGATGTATCCTTACTTTGAGCATGGGTTTTCAAGGTTTTGTCTCCCTGAAGGGTTATTCCACACTACACGCCACCGCATATGCGGGACGACTGCTAATAGGGACATACTAACATGGATTTTTTAGAAAAACAAGATGTCGATTGTTTTGGTAGTCGATTTAGGTCGGAGCTTAAAAAAGCCTGCGAAAGCAGGCTTTTTTAAGCTCAATACACTTTCTTTATTTACCATAATTATGCTATAATATCCGTATGATCATCACGTATAACGGTTGCGAATTTTTTAAAGTACAGCAAGGGGAGACCGTGCTTGCACTCAATCCGATCAGCAAAGAATCAAAATATGATGGCAAGATCAGTCGTTTCGGATCATTGATCGCGCTTTCAACTACGAACCATCCGGACTATAATGGTATTGAGAGCGTCACACATGGAGACAATATCCCTGTTTCAATTACTGGTCCTGGCGACTACGAAGTCAAAGAAATTTTTATAAAAGGTATCGGAACAAAGACGACGCTCGATAAAAAAGAATACATCAACACGATGTATTCTCTGACACTCGAAGGTATCACGCTCTGTTTTTTGGGACCGCTCACTAAAGAGCCGGCGACCGGAGAACGTGAAGGCCTTGAGAGCCCTGATATTTTGTTCGTTCCAGTAAATAAAGAATTGCTCGATCCTACGGCCGCATACAAGCTCGCTGTTTCTCTTGAGCCATCGATCATTATTCCGATGGACTACGATGACGCCTCACTCAAAGCATTTCTTAAAGAAGCGGGTCAAGAAAAAGCAGAACGTATGGACAAACTTACACTCAAGAAAAAAGAGATCGAAGCCAAAGAGAGCGAAGTTATTATTTTAACTAACGAATAATCCTATGGTCCATAAAATGATCAGAAATATGCAAGAAC
>CALRFE010000003.1 GCA_943356425.1 Candidatus Nomurabacteria bacterium | reverse complement strand
AATGGTATTATTTACCAAGCACAGATCAAAAATCGTCCATTATAAGTTCCTTAGATCAAAAATCTCCTTAAAAATAACATCAAACCCAAAAAGACAGTCTCAACACCGGAAGTGGTCAAGGTTGTTTCTGATTTTTATAAGATCGAAGAAGCAGCAATTTATGATAAGACGCGCCGAAAAGAAATCGTTCGTGCCCGACAGATCATCATGTATATCCTCCGTGAAGAATTTAATGTATCGTATCCACTCATTGGACAAAAATTAGGAGGGAAGGATCACACGACCGTCATCCACTCGTACGATAAAGTAAAAAATGACCTGAAAAAAGATTCGACACTTGCACAAGAAGTAGGACAGTTGATCGCAATGTTTAAATAGTTGTGGATATACTGTGTAATGCTCTTGTTATGAAATGTGGATAGTGTTTATAAAAAGATGTTTTTTATAGGAATAAAAAAGTTGTGTTTAAAAAATAAAAATTATCCACACAGGAATATTTCGTAATAGATTGCAATTATTAGGTATATAACATAATCCACATATCCACAGGACTAATAGTAATAATAGATTTATATATAAGAATATATACATATATATGAAAGCCGAATGTCACATAGAAAAAATTAAAGAAGCGATCATAGCATCTGAACGTGTTACGGGGAAAAATTTAACACTACCTATTTTAAGTTCAGTATTGATTCTTGCTTCAAATAAATCACTTAAATTTCGAGCGACCAATCTCAGTCTTGGTATCGATATCGAAGTGCCAGCCAAAATAGAAAAAGAAGGTGTTGTTGCAGTCCGTGGAGATGTTCTTCTTAATCTTTTTGCATATATACCAAATAATCAGAATGTCGTACTTGAAGAAAAAGATGGAGTGTTGCTCATCACGACAAAAAATAGTTCAGCTTCGGTTAAAATTTTCCCCTACGAAGATTTTCCAACGATACCTACTGTCTCTGATGGACAAATGATCGAAATACCGGCCAAGAAGCTCATAGAGGGATTAAAAGGGGTATATTATGCGAGCGCGATCTCAGATATTAAACCAGAAATATCGAGTGTTTATCTATATTCAGATGATGACATGCTCGTATTTGTAGCAACTGACTCATTCCGTCTTTCTGAAAAGAAAGTGCGCATCAAAGGGCTCTATGATTTTCCCAACCTCCTTATACCATATAAGAATGTCGTTGAAATAATAAAGATTTTTGAAAACACCTCAGATACCATAAAACTCTTCATTACTAAGAATCAAATAGCGATAACTTCAGGAAGTATATACCTCACCTCTCGTATTATCGATGGTGTTTTTCCTGATTATAAACAGATCGTTGCGAAAACATTCACAACAAATGTGACTGTTCTAAAACAAGATCTCTTGCATGCACTCAAAATAACAAATATATTTTCTGATAAATTCAACCAAATCAATTTTATTGTCGAACCAACAAAAAAGATCTTTCAATTAGAATCAAAAAATACTGATATTGGTGAGACGGTGACCCATATCGATGCTTCAGCACAAGGAGAATCAGTCGCTGTCTCAATAAATCAAAAATATATCACTGATTGCTTCCAATCAATAACCGCAGATAGTCTTACTGTCGGTTTTAATGGTGCTGGTAAGGCAGTTGTGCTTCGAGGTGTTGGTGATGACACATTCATGTATCTGGTGATGCCTATGAATAAATAGTTATGGAATATTTGCACATCGGCGGATTACTGGAACGTTTCAAAAAGAGTTTATTCCGTCATGATGGGCTCAAAAAAAGCGTTATTGATGTCGTCCTATCTCAAACAGGAATTCTGCTTGAAGAAAAATCAATTACCATAAAAGGAACACAGATCCGTATTGATCAGAAACCACAATATAAGAATGAGATCTTTATAAAGAAAGAAAAAATATTAGAGATATTGAAAAATAAAATAGGGGAGCATATAGTGAGTGATATTAGATAAAATACTAAATTCTAAAATCCAAATAATACAAAAGAATGGCGCCGTAGGCGCCATTCTTTTTAGACTTTTTTACTACTGGTTCACATATACCGTCACCGTTGCTTGGTTTGAGTTATAGGCAGTATCATATGCTATTGCTTTCAACTCATTTCTTTCAGAAAGCGTATTACCTGAATCGCTCGGCTTCCATGAAAAAGAAAATGGAGCACTCTCTTGAGAACCAAGGTATGTATCATTCAAGAAATAATCAACTTTTTTAATAGGATTCACACCTGCCACTGATACTTGTGCTGTTATTGTATCGTTCGGATTGTAATGCGTGGTGTCTGTCGGACTTATGATCTGTAGTGTCGGTTTATTTTCAATGGTATGGACTGTGTCGTATTCAGTCGGTTTCTGACTGATGTCTACGGTGTTGTATCGATACGCATTTGCTGCCCACCAATTCTGTACTGGAATTTCCCAATGTGAGAATTGTGGATCATTTGCTGGGTTTGTCGGTTGCGGTCCACGTGGATCATTTTTATTTATCCAATATAAAATATCATGCACATTGGTCACTACATATTCAACACGTGTTTCTTTCGGAGTTTCATTTGTTGCAAGTTTTCCAGATATGGAATCGATGGTATATGATTCACCTCCTTGCCATTTTCCACGAAGGACCGGTTTTATACTCTCATAATTGTCCTCCTTCTCAATTCTTTCAAATGATTCATCGGGGGTCTTTGCGAGCGCATACTGCATGAACTCGCGCCACATCGGAGCTGAGAGGATCGCTGAAGAGTATTCTTTCATCGGAGTGTTGTCATTGTTGCCGACCCACGCGCCAACTGCAAGGGAAGGCGTATAGCCCACAATCCAAGCGTCCTTAAAGTCGTTTGTAGTACCAGTTTTAACGGCAACATCACGGCCAGGAAAATAGAGTGATGAATTTGCTCCGAATATTGGTGTACGCGCGACATTATCAGATAAGATATCGGTGATTTCGAGCGCTGCACGTTTATCGATGACCTGTGTGCCTGGATTATCTTGGTACTCTTCAAGCACCGTACCCGCGGTATCTTCGATCTTCAAGATCCCTGTTTCTGGATGACGTATACCACCTGTTGCAAATACTCCATACGCACTCGTCATATCTACTAAGCGCACTTCTCCAACTCCAAGAACGAGTGGTAATCCATAACTGTCAGGATGTATGAGCATCGTAATACCCATATCCTCTGCAACTTTTACTGCATCTTGTATGCCGACCAAATAAAGCATTTTGACTGCAGGAATGTTGATCGATTGTGCGAGGGCATTTCGTATCGTCATGGGTCCATAATGGAGTCCAGTATAGTTCTCGGGCATATAACAGGATTTTTGTGAGACACCATGCATAGCAACACCATAGACACTACATGATGGATTAAATTCTGTCGCAACATCAAAAAGGACGGTGTCGGGGGTATATCCTTTCATAAATCCCGCCGCATAGACGAACGGTTTGAATGATGAACCCGGTTGTCGCTTTGCTGTCGCGATATTATAATTACCGTCAATTTCTGTATCAAAATAATCACGTGATCCGACCATGACCAAGATCTGTCCGGTCTTCGGGTCGATCGCGACCATGCCGCCGTTCTCTGCTTTATATGCTTTTTCATTTGCAAGCGCTTTTCGTTTAACGATCTCTTCCGCTTTCTGTTGCATATCGTAATCGAGGGTTGTCGTCACTTTCATACCACCCTGCTCGACAGCATCCACACCATATTTCTGTTCGAGGTAATCTTTTACGAAGAAAACGAAGTGTGGCGCTTTGATCCCTGTGTTCTCTTCGGGTTTCCCTGTGAAGGTAACTTGTTCTTTTTTTGCGTTCGTATATTCATCGTCAGTGATGAATTTTAGTTCATGCATGCGATCAAGGACAAGATCTTTGCGCTCATCGAGTTTGTTGCGGTTCTTGCCATATGGAGAATAAAAAGTTGGGGCTTTCGGAATTGCAGCGAGATACGCAGCTTCTGCGAGGGTGAGATCGAATGCTTTTTTGTTGAAATATGTTCCCGATGCTTCTTCAATACCATAGACGCTTCCTCCGTACGGATTCTCATTTAAATACGTCTCGAGGATCTGTTCTTTAGAGAGTACTCGCTCTATTTTTATTGCAAGTATCCATTCCTTCAATTTTCTCGTGATGGTCTTCTCGTTGGTCAAGAGCGTATTTTTGACGATCTGTTGTGTGATCGTCGATCCTCCTTGGGAGAAACTGCCGGTCTTCAAATTGGCAAATACCGCACGAAAGAATGAACGAAGCTTGATACCCTTATGCTGATAGAATTCGGAGTCTTCGATCGCGATCGTTGCATTTTTGATATATGAACCCATCTCATTGAAAGGAATGATGGTGCGTTTTACATTTTGATGCAGGTCATACAAGAGCATTTTCCCAGTACGATCATAGATCTTTGTGGACTTTTCGATCTTGCGGTCTTCGAATGCTTTGAAGTCAGGAACGCGTATGCTTGCAAGCCATATGATCATTGCGCTTGCGATGATGATGCCGATACTGATACAAAAGATCCCGATATTAAGGAGTACGCGCTTACGAGTTGTTGTGTGTTTCATAGTGTAATGATAATTATATCATAGAGAGTATGCCCTCCAGACAAAAATCCCTCTCTGTGGTATAGTCTTTGTAGCATATGGATTATGACGAAGAAAAAATCGAATTATTACTTGAGCGCTCGATCGCGACGATTTATCCGAGCAAAGACGCATTGCGCGAGCTCTTGCGCTCTGGAAAGAAGCTTCGTATTTATGTCGGCATTGATCCGACCGCGACTTATGTCCATCTTGGCCACTCGACCAATTATTTTATCCTGCGTCGTTTTCATGAGCTCGGGCACAAGATCATCGTCCTGATCGGTGACTTTACTGCGATGATCGGCGATCCGTCAGACAAGACCTCGATGCGGGTGAAATTAACTGCGACTGAAGTCCAAAAAAATCTTGAGACATTCAAGGACCAGATCGGCAAGATCATACATTTTTCTGATAAAAAAAATCCGGTCGAGTTCGAACTCAATTCAAAATGGCTCGCGAAGCTCACCTTTGAAAATGCCGTTGAACTCGCTTCGCATTTTACAGTACAACAGATGCTCGAGCGCGATGCATTCCAGAAACGTCTCCAAGAAGAAAAACCGCTCTATGTCCATGAATTTTTCTATCCGCTCATGCAAGGATATGATTCTGTTGCGCTTTCTGCGGATATCGAACTCGGTGGGACCGATCAGACATTCAATATGCTTGCAGGTCGCACACTCGTTCGCGCATATCAGAACCGTGAAAAGCTGGTCATAACAACGACACTTCTTGAAAATCCGGTTACCGGTGAAAAACTGATGAGCAAGAGTCTTGGTACCGGAATTGCGCTCAATGAAGCGCCTGCTGATATGTATGGCAAAGCCATGCGTTTACCAGATGAAGCACTCATTCAACTGTTCGTCGATTGTACAGACTTGGACTATTCAGAAATTGACCGCATTCGTGGCGCGCTCGAAGAAGGGGAGAATCCTCGAAATATTAAGATGCGTCTTGCTTGGGAAATTGTCCGCATCTATCATGGCGAAAAGATCGCAGATGCTACACAAAAAGATTTTATTGCAAAATTCCAAAAGAAAGCAGTTCCCGATAATGTCACAGAATATACAGTTTTGAGTACTGATGAGATCGCTGATCTTTTTGTCAAAGAAAAGATCGTCTCCTCAAAAACGGAATTTCGCCGTTTCCTTGAAAATAATGCGATCACTAATCTTGAAACAAATACAAAGATAAATTATCCAGATGAATTCATCACGGTAACATATAAAGTCGGTTCACATACATTCGTACGGCTGATCATCGGATAGTAAGGAAGAAAAGTCTAAAGTCTAAAAACTAAAATTTAATACATACAAAAAGTGTGTGCCAGATGGCACACACTTTTTGTATGTATTTCTAGTAGTTCGTATCCAGGTCATCCATCGGATTACTGAAGTCGTGCATTTCCTCGTCGCCGAGCTCTTCTGTCGACAAGACTTCGTCATCAAGAAGTGCTTCATCAGGCAATGCATCGTCATCGAGGAGGGCTGGAAGTTCACCAGTTTTTCCCTTCTCTTCATCCTCTTCATCGAGGTCTTTGTGCTTATCTTCGTCGTCTCTATATTTCATATATGTTGTTAATTTTTTTGTCCTCATTTGCGACTGCAAATCGGATGTATTCCAGTTGTATCAAAAACATATATTCTTTGCAATATCTCTCTGCCTGTGGAAAACCTCTTACTTCATACGAGCGTATGCAAATGCCGTCAATCCCACCGCGATCGCGTCGACTTCATCGTCGATCATTTTCTTATCACCACAAATGATGAGTTTGGGCACCATGTTCATCACTGCGCGCTTGTCACTCTTGCCATATCCGGTCACCGCAACTTTTATTTCAAGTGGTGTGAATTCTTTTATTTCAAGTTTGTTTTTCTTTCCTTCATAGAGCATGACTCCACGTGCTTCCGCAACGACCATCGCCGTCTTTTGATTATTTTCAAAATATAACTTCTCGATCCCCATTATTTTCGGCTTCCATTTTTTAATAACGTTTCCGATCTCATTTCCGATGAGTGCCAATCGTTCTGCGTGGGGAAGTTTGGATGAGGTCTTGAAACAATCCGAGTATAACAAAACTTCCTTTCCCCCCGAAAGTTTTTCGATAACCGCTATTCCAACTCGTTCAACACCGGGATCTATACCTATGATTCTCATAGGTATAGAGTATAGAGAAAAGAGAAAAGAGTAAAGATGCCCACCATCTTTACTCTTTTCTCTTTTATTTTTAATTTCGCGAAGCGCTATTCCGCGTTTACAAAGACAGCCTGAATATCATCGTTGTCTTCGAGCTCGTCAATAAGTGCACTTAATTTTTCAGAGTCTTCTTCAGAGAGGGGAACGGTCATGGTCGGTGTCCAATCAGAATCAACAGAATTTTTTGTAAACCCCCACGTCACCGAACCGATCGCGCCTAAGTTTGCGCCATGTTCTGAAAGAATAAATTTAATTTCCTGGGAAGCACGGTTCCTACTATCAGTAAGCGCTTCGATAATGATACCGACGCCTCCCGGTCCATATGCTTCATAGGTGATGTGTTCCATAGCTGCCCCCGGTTCGGTCGCTTTCTTTATTGCGCGCTCAATGTTATCGCTCGGCATATTCACGTCGCGCGCTTTTTGTATCACGAGTTTCAATCCTGGCGATTCACGATTACCCAAAGCTTTCTTTGCTTCCATGGTAATTGCACGCACCAACTTTGTAAAAAGCTTGCTCGTCTTTCCCTCGCTTGCAGCTTTTTTGTATTTCTTTTTCTCCCATTGAGAATGGCTCATATAGACAGATTATAGATTAAAGAGAAGAGAGTAAAGACGTTGACTTCACTCATATTTTACTGTAAAATTTTTAAAAAATTCATTACTATGAAAAAAATAGATAGTTGGTTTTCAGATACTGCTCCACTAAAGTCTCTTTGGTGGGTCATTCCTCTTTTGATAGCAGGGATTATATACTATGATTTTTTAATTTTGAATCTTTTAAATTATTTAAAAATAAATAAAGATGGAATATCATTGCACCCAGGCCCTTTTAGCTCAATGAGCGCTATAGATGTAGCTTCAACAATACTTGTCCTGGGATTTTTGGAAGAATGTCTTTTTCGAGCTGGACCCCTCCAAATAATACAGGTTTCTTCTTTTCGTCTTTTTAAAAGAAATAGTCCGGTCATTGTTATAAGTACAGTATTTCTAACATCAATCATCTTCGGCTATTTGCATGGAAATTACTTAAATATTTTTATACAAGGAATGCCTGGTGCAGTTTATGCAGTCTTGTATTTAAAATATGGGGGTTATATGAAAAATGATGGCGCGAAGACAGAGTTTAAGAAAGGATTATTCACTTCAACTACTATACATGTTTTCTCTAACACTACACTGATATGTTTATATCATTTATTTTGGTAAAAAATAAAAAGCCGTTCCTGAATTCAGGAACGGCTTTTTTAGTTGCAAATAGTGTTTTATGCCCATATAATCAGCCCATATGGAAGAATTTATAAATCAGGGCTCTGAACAGGAGAAGATCAAAAAAGAGGAAGAAAATAATCAAGAAAACAAAAGTACATCAGATGATGTGGTTATTCCTGGTAAAGAAAGCGAAAAAAAATCTAATGAAGAAGAACTTGCTCAAATTAAACAGAATATACAAGAAAAGAAAAAAGTCTATGAGAATTGGAAGAAACTAGATACTGAAATTAATTTATTTTTAACGCTCGGTGATTTTGAAAGGGCAGAAGAAAGATTCGAAATCTTAAAAACCTCGCCGTATTTTACTTTTTCTGAAGCTCGCACTGATGGTGTTCTTGAAAAAACTTTCCAAGAAGCAAAGAGAGTTTTTGGTTCTCAAGGAGAAACAGGGCTTGTAGAATGGATGAAATTAAAAAAGATGATTTGGAGTAAAATCTTTAATGACGCTGTGACTGATTTTGATAAAAATGAGGAAAGTAGAGAAAATCTACAGCTAGACGAAAAAACCTATTACGAAAACAAAGAACAAACTCCTTCAACTGATCCAACCTTAAATTAACTTTTCTTGTGTGGTTGGTGCTTCGAATCCCAAATGTTCGTATCCTTTTTTGGTGACCACTCTTCCACGAGATGTCCGGTCGAGCAGTCCGCGTTGGATGAGATACGGTTCGACGACTTCTTCGATCGTCGCTTCTTCTTCGGATGTTGCTGCAGCGATGGTGTTTAGGCCAACTGGACCACCGTCGAATTTTTCGATGATTGTTGTGAGAATTGCACGGTCGGACTCTGAGAGACCGAGTTCATCGATTCCCAAAAGCGAAAGTGCGAGGAAGACTGTTTTTTTATCTAGATCTTTTTTATGCACCTGTGCATAATCGCGGCAACGTTTCAAAAAATAGTTCGCGGTTCGCGGTGTGAAGCGCGAACGTTTTGCGATTTCACCGATCGCGTCGGCATCGAGCGCGATGCCTAGGATTTTTGCAGAGCGCTTCACGATGTCCGCAATTTCTTTTTCAGAATAAAATTCAAGACGAAAGACACCGCCCGAGAAACGCGAGCGAAGGGGGGCGGAGAGGAGTGCGATGCGTGTTGTTGCGGCAACGAGTGTGAATGGTGGGAGGTCGAGTTGGATCGTACGTGCAGACGGACCTTTGCCGATGATGATATCCAAAATACCGGACTCCATTGCCGGGTACAATATTTCCTCCACCATTTTATTCAATCGGTGGATCTCGTCTATAAAGAGTATGTCGCCGGGGGAGAGGTTGGTGAGGATCGATGCCAAGTCGCCGACTTTTTCGATTGCCGGACCTGAGGTGATCTTCATCTGCCGTCCGGTTTCCTTTGCGATCAAATGAGCGAGCGTTGTTTTGCCTAACCCCGGCGGGCCGTAAAAGAGCACATGTTCTGCCGGGTGGTTGCGCTCTTTTGCCGCCTGGAGAAGGATCTGCAGATTTTGCTTGATATTTTGCTGGCCAATATACTCATCCCAGGCCGTCGGACGGAGCGTATGGTCTAAAAATTGTTCATCTTTTTCGAGTTTTTTGGTCGGTTTCGTGTCCATGGAAAATAAAGATTATATGAATGGATAGGGAAAAATGCTTGACAATAAGCTTTGTGTATGCTATACTTTCCGAGTTAACAATTTATTAACAGCTTATACACAGAGTATATCACTATTTCGCAAGCACAGAAATTTGACTTGCGGTATGATAGTATTCCACGCAAGAAAGAGGGTTTGAATCTCTAAGCAATCAGCGTTTTCGTTATATACTTTCGCAAAGGACGTTCTGGTTTGTATTTATATTTTCTGGTGCTATCCTTTAAGACTGTATTACTTAGCGCCGCACGGCGTTAAGGATTGTTTAGAGATTTAAGCTCTCTTTCGAGAGAAAAGATGAAAGAGAAGAGAGCAAGGAAAGATTAAAGACACAAGAGAAGAGATAAAGGAGAGTTATCTTTTTCCGCGAATAGTAAGAATACTCGCCGCTAATATTTTAGATAATCCTGTTACATCTTGTAACAGTTTTTTTATTTCTACTTCGTCTCTAGATGTTTCATTTAAAAGTTCCAGCCAGTATTTTGTTTCATTTGCTGACTTAAGCGCGTGACTTAAGAAATTTCCGAAATCTTTTTTACTACTACCAGCCTGTGCTTCAATAATGTTTGCACCAATGCTTGTTGCACTGCGTAACAACTGTCTTCCAATAACTTCGTTGCTGTAGATTTTTCTATCGAGCTTATTTATAAACAGAATAATATCTTTAGAAAAATTATATGATTTTTCTTTTGCACTCATATTGTAAAGTATAGCTATTAAATATGAAAAAATACTGAGGAAATAATTCCTTCAGTATTTTTAATGTGTTCTCTTTCATCTCTTCTCTTTGCTCTATACTCTTGCTCGCATTATTCTTCGTAGAGGTCCACAACCGATGCAACTTCTTCAAACGACGTGATTCCTTGGATCATTTTTACGACGCCGTCTTCACGCATGTCGAATGTGCCTTGTTTGCGGGCGACTGCACGGATCTCGCGCTCACTTGGAATTCCCGGCATTATTTTTTCGAGTGCCTCATCGGTCTTGATCGCTTCGTAGACACCGATACGTCCTTTGTATCCGGTGTTGTTGCATTTATCACAACCGACCGGTTTGTATAATTTTATTTCCATATCGGGCGTGATCTTGTATGGTGCCAGATCTTTCCCGTCGCGCGCCGCTTCAGTAATAATTTTTCGCATGAGATCAATCTTGTCTTTTGTGTCAGTATCTTCTGTGCGGCACACGGTACAAAGTTTTCGGCAAAGACGTTGTGCCATCGAAAGACGAAGTGCTGAGACCAAAATTTTTGGATTCACACCAAGATCGATCAAACGGGGGATGACACCTGCAGCAGAATTGGTGTGCAGTGTCGAAAAGACCAAATGTCCTGTGTTTGAAGCCTCGATCGCCGTCGTTGCTGTCTCTCCATCACGGATTTCACCGACCATGATCACGTCAGGGTCTTGGCGGAGTGCAGCGCGCAATCCATTTGCGAACGTGTATCCTTTTTCAGAATCGGTCTGTGTTTGTGTTACACCGGCCAAATGATATTCGACGGGATCTTCGATCGTCATGATCTTGATATCGGCAGAATATATTTTGTTCAAAAATGCGTAGAGTGTCGTCGTCTTACCGGAACCTGTCGGACCAGTGATGAGCACAAGACCGTTCGGTCGCGAGATCGCATGCATCATGATGTCGTATACTCTTTTTTCAATTCCCATATCTTCTAATTTTACGCGGATGGATTTCGGATTGAGAATACGCATGACGATACCTTCGCCGTATTCGCCGGGAATGACTGAGACACGCATTGAGATCTCATCATCGCCGATGAAGATCGAGAATCGTCCGTCTTGTGCGACTGCTGCGGTCGATAGTTTCAATCCCGCGATCAATTTCAAACGAGAATTCAAAAGTTTGTGCACTTTGTAATCGAAAAATAAAATATCTTGGAGTACGCCATCGAGACGGTACCGAAGACGCACGCGATCTTCTTCTGGTTCGATGTGCACGTCGGATGCATTAATAGAGATCGCACCGGATAAAATAATTTCAAGAATGCGTGAGACGGTGTGCGGTTTTCCTTCAGCGATCGTCGTTTCGACGAGACGCTTCACGTCGGCGACATTATGCAGTTCGTTCGCAAGTTCTTTGATCGTCTCACCAGAAATATCAAGACCACCTGCACGTGAAGTGCTCGCAAAAGAAATTTCTTGATATCGATCCCAGCATTTTTCAATACTACGCTGGCTCGCCATGTGCCAAACCGGTGTATATCCGTTTTTACGGAGATCTGCTTCAAGCGCTTTTACTTCTGCTCGATCCGGTGCACGTACTGCTATATCGATCGTTTTACCGACGATCTTGAACGGCCCAACATCGGCTTTCCGGGCGACTGCTTCAGGAATGACGCGGAGGGCGTCGTTTTCGATCATAATAGTAGCCAGATCGATCGACGGAATACCATACTTTTCTTCTGCAAGTATTCGTACAAGATCCTCCTCCTCATCTTTTCGGATATCGTCGAGCTTTCGCTTGCGAGCGTCATTGGTGATAAGTGACATATAGGCTTATTATAACAGCATTAAATTCTAAATACTAAATTCTAAAGTCTAAAAGGAAGAATTTACCACCCCTAACCCCTCCTTATAAAGGAGGGAGAACCTAGCTCTCAGAAGCCTTGACAATTAAGGTTTAATATGATACACTACGAGCAAACTTTCATAAACCCCAACCTGACATTTCAGTGCTTTTTAAGCATTTGAAACTACAGAAAAAACAAAAATCTACTGAAATATGAAAAACAAATTCTTTACCATGCTTCTGGCGGCGGTAGTTATCGTTGCCTATGGAGCCAAACACGCGAAAGCGACAGATTATTTTGTATCGATCATTTACGGAGGACAATCCGAACTGGTGATCAAGCCAACACTGGTGCACACGAATACCAACCCCTTCATTGCGAGCAACAAAAGTTCGCATGCTCCCGGTTCATACCAGGAACTTGCGGGTTGGTACGAACAGGACAACATGCCGAATTATTATCCTGGAACACTCAACAAATGGGCGGACCTCGATGATAAGATCTATTTGTACAACAAATACGCATCGGCACGCTGTGGGTATTATGTGAAAACTCGGCAAGAAATGGTGAACATGGTCGGCGGACGGTATGGGACGATTTCAATTGAAAGAATTCCAAATAACGATGCTGGCGCACTCATCATCTCTGCGAATTTCATTCCCACAAGTTCTATTGGCCATTTCCTCGGAGTTTTTTATTCAAATGATGAATGGCTGATCTGGAACGCACCGAATGGTGAACGCGCAATTCTTGGTCGTTGGCATTGTGGAAACAATGTCGGCGATGCTGGACTTTGGTATCAACACCAAGCACCAGTCATCGAAGAAGCTCCGATTATTGAAGAGCAACCGATCATCGAAGAAGCGCCCATCATCGAGGAGCAACCGATCGTTACTGGTGGAGACACTTACATCAACAATTATTATCCTACCACTTATGTAGAACCTGCTCCGGTAATGCTGATCGATAATTGTTGTTACAATGATGGATTTTTCTTCTCATTCAGGATCGGATGTCCGCTCTACAACTATTGTTGTAATCAATGGGGGTATCCGCCACAAAATTATTGTTATGGTGGATATGTACATTATCCTTGCGTACCCGAATACAGTGCAGTTATTTATAACTACACGGTCATCAACAACACGACGGTGGTGAACAATCCTCCTCCCGGAGGACCTGCACCTGGAACAACTGGTGATGGCGGATATGTCGATACTGGTAATCCTGCTGGTGGTACTACTGGTGGTGGAAGATTAGAAAAAAGCAATTCGCTCGCAAATAAAAATTTGCCGGTGCAGAGCTCTTCTCTTTTGGTTTCCAGTAATCAGCAAAGTATGAGCAATAAAGTTCCGAATTCGAATGTTGCTCTAAACAACAACTTGAGCACTTCACAAAAATTGCAACAAGTTGTAGCACAATCGAATGGTACTGCGCCGATGCAGAATGTTTCGACCGGGATGACTCAGATGAATCATACAAATACACAAACAGGGAAGACTCCAGTCAGTCAAAATTATTCCAATCAGAATAATCTAACTGCTGGAAAAACTACCTCGAATGTATCGGTCACTAGTTCTTCGAATCAAACTGGATCAAAGCCGTTGTCCTATCAACAGAAATTGGATAATGCGAATGCTTCATATATCAAATATAAGCAAGATCATTCTCCAACAAGTTCATCTGGACAGAGCAGTCCGCAGTCAAAACCAGTGCAAACTACTTCGCAGCAACAATCCGGAAACAGTGCTACTTCTTATAAAGGAAACACCACTTCGAATCAAACTGCTGGAAGTAAGCCCGTATACAATCAGCCGACAGTGAATAAGTCAAAGACCCCTTCGTATTCGAAGCCGTCCCAAACTCAAAATTCCTATCAGCAACCGAAGTATCAGGCACCGGTACAAGTGACCGCGAAACAATCTGCACCGAGTAATGGTGGTTACCATCAATCGTCTTCTAATTATAAGAGCTCATCTTCTGCTAATTATGGAAGCGGTCCGGGAACTGTGAAAATTTCGAGAAAGTAGCGTGTTTGCATCCTTATTGCATTAATTGCAATAATGTTTAGAATCTGGTGTAATAGTTCGTTGAGAAACTAACTATTGCACCCATTTCTAAGCTTTTAATCAGTCAGATTGAAGGTTTAGAAATGTACACGTTTGTACAGAGATTATCAATTAGATGAAAAATATTATGAAAAAAGCATACATACTCGGAGCTTTTATCGCATTTGCGCTCTTTTTGGGTGCTGGCGTAAGCTCTGCCTCTGCTGCAACATCATTCAACAATATGGGCAATGATTGTCCTACGGTTGGTGTTGCAAACTATAACACCAACCAAGGTGCCAACATTCCATGTTGGGCGACCGGTGGTGTAACTGCTACGGGCGGTCAAGTGATCAATGTCCGTGTTTATTATCACAATACTGGTGCTGAAGGCGCGTATAACACTCGCGTCAAATTGAACTTGCCGACATCAGCTGCACAATCGAACTACTCATTCGTGGGTTCTGTCGGTGCAGACAATGCACCGCAAGTTACCGGATACGGTACTGTGCAAGTTAATCCAGCGGCAAGCATCACCTTTGGTGTTACTCGTTGGTATCCGAATCAGCAAGTCGGTGTGAATACACCACTTCCATTCGGTCAGACTGGTGCAGAAATTTTTTCTCCAGCAGGACTTAATTTGGGAACGATCAATCCAGGTTGGCCGGCACAAGGTTCAGTCGTCGTGTCATTCAATGTCGCGAATGCTCCACCAGCGCTCTGTGCGATCAATTCATTTACCGCAAATCCGATCTCAGTTCCATATGGCGCTTCATCTACGCTCTCATGGGCAACATCTAATTGTACAAACGTATCAATAACTAATCTCGGTGGAGTTGCGCAAAATGGTTCACAATCAACCGGCGCACTCTACTCGACTACGAGCTATACGCTCACCGCATATGGACAGAGCGGTTCAGTTTCTCAAACACTCACTGTCTCTACTGGAGCAGCACAGCTCTGCCAGATCACGAATTTCTGGACGACCTCACCGACCATCAATGCCGGTTCTTCTGCGACCTTGTACTGGAATACGAATAATTGTATCAGTGCAAATATTTCATCAATCGGTTCTGTCCCGGTAAATGGATTTCAATCAACAGGGCCACTTTCTGCAACAACAACATTCATCCTCACTGCGTATAATCAAAGTGGCGTACCGACTTCACAGTCAGTAACAGTTACGGTCAACCAAGCGCTCTGTCACATCAATTCATTTTCTGCGAGCCCGACTTCAGTCGCCTATGGTACTCCCACAACACTTTCTTGGAATACATCAAATTGTACGAGTGCAAATATTTCAAACATTGGAGGAGTTCCGGTGACAGGTCAACAGACGACCGGATCGCTTTTTGGCACAACGACCTATGTGCTCACGGCATATGGTTCAAGTGGAATTCCAACAACACAATCACTCACGATCACACTCAACCAGTCACAGTGCCAGATCACGAATTTCTGGTCCACACAGCAAGCAGTTGCACAAGGTGCGTCTGCAACTTTGTACTGGAACACTACTGGATGTCAGAGTGCGACGATCTCAACGATCGGCTCTGTTCCAGTAAACGGCTATCAGACATCTGGACCGCTCTATGCGACAACCACATTCGTGCTCACTGCATACGGATCAACTGGATCACAAGTTTCTCAGAATGTTACCGTGACAGTTAACCAGCAAGCATGTACGATCACTTCATTTTCTGCAAGTCCGACATCGGTCGCGATGGGAAGTCCATCAACGCTTTCATGGAATACGAACGGATGTACAAGTGCAAATATTTCAAACATCGGCGGGGTTGCACTTTCCGGCTCACAATCAACCGGTGCGATCTATGGAACAACAACATATATTCTTACTGCCTACGGACAAAGTGGCGCACCGGTGACACAAAATGCAGTCGTCAGTGTGAATCAATCACAATGTCAGATCACCAACTTCTGGTCAACGTCATCATCAGTCAATGCCGGTTCTTCTGCGACGTTGTACTGGAACACTACTGGATGTCAGAGTGCGACGATTACCAACCTTGGTTCGGTCGCACTTAATGGATCACAATCTACTGGTCCGATCTATGCAACGACAACCTATGTCTTGACCGCATACGGATCAACTGGCGGACAAATTACACAGTCAGTTACGATCTCAGTTAACCAAGCACAATGTGCGATCACTTCATTTTCTGCAAGTCCGACATCGGTCGCACAGGGAAGTTCGGCAACACTTTCTTGGAATACGAGCGGTTGCCAAAGCGCGAACATCACGAATTTGGGCTCAGTGCCACTCACAGGATCTCAGTCAACAGGCGCACTGTATGGCACAACGACCTATGTGCTCACGGCATATGGTTCAAGCGGAGCTCCGGTCTCGCAAAACGTGACGGTCTCAGTCAATCAACAGTCTTGCCAAATCACCAACTTCTGGTCTACCTCATCAACAGTCAACCCAGGATCTTCAGCGACGCTCTACTGGAATACGAACGGATGCCAGAGCGTAATAATTTCAAATTTGGGATCAGTCGCACTTAATGGATCACAATCTACTGGCCCACTCTACGCAACAACTACATTCGTACTTACCGCGTACAGCAATGCTGGTAGTGCAGTGACGCAAACAGTCACAATTTCTGTTAACCAAGCACAATGTGCGATCACTTCGTTCTCTGCAAACCCAACTTCAGTGACAGCGGGCAGTTCATCTGTTCTCACATGGAATACTAATGGTTGCCAAAGTGCAAATATCTCAAATCTTGGTTCGGTTGCACTTTCCGGCTCACAATCAACCGGTGCGATCTATGGCTCAACGACCTACATCTTGACTGCATACGGACAAAGTGGAGCGCCAGTAACACAATCAGTTGTTGTTTCTACGAATCAGCAATCTTGCCAAATCACCAACTTCTGGTCAACGTCATCGAACGTGAATGCGGGTTCATCTGCAACACTGTACTGGAATAGCACTGGTTGTACGAGCGCAAACATCACCAACTTAGGATCAGTTCCAGTAAATGGATATCAGACAACCGGTCCGATATATGCGACAACAACATATATTTTGACCGCCTACGGATCAAACGGAGCACAAGTAACGCAATCAGTTACGATCTCAGTTAACCAAGCACTCTGTCATATCAATTCGTTTTTCGCGAGTCCGACGTATGTCCCATATGGCACTGCCTCGACACTCTATTGGAATACCAATGGATGCACGAGCGTGACCATCTCAGGATTGGGTACCGTGCCGGTTACTGGTTCACAAAATAGCGGACCACTCTATGGAAACACGACGTTCATTATTACCGCTTACGGATCAAACGGAGCACCGGTCACACAGAACGCTTCAGTTACCGTTTATTAATTCCGCTTCCAAAGAATGCCAATGAAAAAAATTATCATCACAACAGTATTTGCGATTCTCTTTGCGGTTACGCCGATCGTTTTTGGCGGTGCGCATACTGCAAAAGCGGATGTGCTCCCGTGCCAGATCAATTCGTTCTATGCGAATCCGACTTCGGTTAGTTATGGCGCGGTCGCAACACTCTCTTGGACAACAACTAATTGTACAAGTGCGAACATTTCGGCGATCGGCACTGTGCCAGTCAACGGCTCTCAGCCGACGGGAACGCTCTACGCGACAACAAATTACACGCTCACTGCGTACAATGTTGTCGGTGTTCCAGTAACACAATCTGTAACCGTTTCAGTCATTCCGCAGTCTTGCCAGATCAATTCATTTTATGCAACGCCAGTCTCAGTCGCATACGGCAACACCTCGTTGCTCTCATGGACGACGACCGGTTGTACGAGCGCAAATATTTCTACGATCGGAGCAGTTGCAGTCAACGGACAGCATCCGACTGGAACGCTCTATGCCAATACGCTCTACACACTCACCGCATATGGAATAAACGGTACGCCTGCAGTTTCGCAGAGTGTGACCGTTTCTGTAAACCAAGGAATGTGCCAGATCAATTCATTTACCGCAACACAAAGTTCTGTCGCTCCGGGCAATGCATCAGTTCTCACTTGGGCGACGACTGGATGTAATAGTGCGACGATCTCGACGATCGGCGCTGTTCCAACAAATGGTCAGCAAACAACAGGAGCGCTCTATACGACAAATACCTATACGCTCACTGCGTATGGGGTAAATGGCACACCTGCAGTAACACAATCTGTAACTGTCTCTGTCATTTCTACTGCCTGCCAAATCACTTCATTTTATGCAACACCGACATCAGTCGCATATGGTAATACTTCGATGTTGTCATGGTCTACGAACGGATGCACCAGTGTTTCAATTTCAAATCTCGGATCCCTCCCAACGAGCGGACAGCAGTCAACAAGTGCGCTTTATGCGAATACGAGCTTTACGCTCACCGCCTACGGATCAAACGGAGCACCGGTCACACAAAATACTGTCGTCTCGGTCGCACAACAGCAGATCTGCAACGTGACTTCATTTACGGCAAGTCCGACGCAGATCACTTCGGGCGGTTCAGTACAATTTTCATTCAATACGACTTCCGGAGTGAGTGCTCAATTACAAGGACCGAACGGATATCAGACGAGCTTTACTGGCGCTTCAGGTACACAAGTCGTGTATCCAACTATGTCAGGAAATTACACATTGACTGTTACTTGTGGTAACGGACAATCTGCAACTTCACAATCAGTTTTCATCACTGTTTCGCAACAGCAAACATATGCATGTGCTGACGGATACGACAACGATGGCGATCATTTGATCGACATGCAGGACCCAGGATGTTCAAGTGCATATGACACCGACGAAACGAATTACGTACAACAGATCTATCAATGTAATGACGGCTACGATAACGATGGCGATGGAAGAGTCGACATGAACGATCCAGGGTGTACGAGCACATACGACACTGACGAATACAATTACGTCGCTCCAGTCGTCTATCAATGTGCTGACGGATACGATAATGACGGCGATCATTTGATCGATCTTCAGGATCCGGGATGTACTAGTACCTATGACAGCGACGAATACAATTACGTCGCACCAGTGCAGACGACGCTCTCAGTGCTCTCAACACTTGCAACAAATATCACACAATCGAGTGCTCGATTGAATGGCCTCGCGACGATCGGTGGAGGATATGCGACAAACGGTTATTTCGAATGGGGCTCGACTGCTGGACTCGGCAGTGCGACGAACACACAATCGCTCGGAAACGGTTCATCGGTCGCGTACTATGATACGGTCACAGGGCTTGTTCCGAACACCTATTATTACTACCGCGCAGTTGCAACGAATACTACAAGCGGTACCGTCAAAGGCGATATCGTGATCTTCAAAACACTCGCAACACCGACTGTTGCTACACCACAACCGACGATCATTACGACGGTCGTACAACAACAGGGCACCGGAGTCGGTACACCGTTCGTAACGCTCGAAGTTACGAACCAGAGCGATAATATCTGCCGCGGTGATGTTATCAACCAAAATATTACCTACAAAAATATCAGTGGAAAAACATTGAGCAACGCGATCCTTCGTATCGCATTTCCAAAAAATATTACCTACCAATCATCAAGTACTGGTGTCTATACACCAACTGACAATACGATCACAGTCGCGCTCGGAACGCTCGCTCCGGATCAAGAAGGAACTGTTTTCATCAGTGGAAAACTCTCACTTGTTTCAGTGACCGATAAGGATCTGCTCCAAGTAACGACTGCGACGATCGTATTCTCAAACCCAACAAGTCGCGCACAAGAAACTGCGATCGCGTATGGATTGATCAACGCGCAGGACTGTCCCGGAAATAATTTGCTCGGTCTCGCGCTCTTCGGAAATGGATTCTGGCCGACGACATTGATCGGATGGCTATTGCTCCTTGCTATCATTCTTGCGCTCGTTGCGCTTGCACGATATCTTTACGGCGCTCGAGTAAAGCCAAAACAAAAAGCACCTGCGTATGATCATATTCCGCAGGCACCGTATAGTCACTAAAAACTAGTTAGTAGAAATATAATACACAATACAAAGACCAGAGGACGCTAAACTTCAACACAAGCACAAAATCCGCCGTACGGCGGATTTTGTGCTATTATATCGCCATGGAAAAAGTTTTTCATAAAGATCAAATACCCGAAATCGCTCAGGAAATTCTAGGGAAGCTAACAACTAAAAGCTTAAAACTAAAAGCTGGTTTTGTCGTCGCACTCTCCGGCGACTTAGGTGCTGGCAAAACGACACTTACACAAGAACTCGCGCGACAACTTGGCGTTACCGAAACACTCGTTTCTCCGACTTTTGTAATTATGAAAAGCTATAAACTAACAACTAAAAACTATAACCTGCTTGTGCATATAGATGCGTACAGATTAAAAAGTTCAAAAGAACTACTCAATCTCGGTTGGGAAGAACTCGTCACTGATCCAAAAAATCTCATTCTCATCGAATGGCCCGAGCAAGTTCCAGAACTCATTCCCAAAAATGCGCTTTGGGTGGAATTAAAACATCACGGGGAACACTCTCGGCAAATAACCCTTACATCTAAAGGTTAATTTCAATCTGAACGTTTTTTGAGAAAGATTGACAATATGTCATATATTATGCTATAATACGAATCAAATACCGGCATTGGATCGGTATCATTTTTTCAAAACAAAAATCAATTTTACTCATGGGAAAAGCTGCAAATCGCGGTCAGTTCTGCGAGTTCGTAGGCAAAGCGCTTACCAACATTAAGGATGATGCTATCGAAAAAGTAGATAGCGAAGTATTACAAAAAGCCATTGATGAATTCGGACCGGAAGGTGCCACAAAAAGTGAATTTATCAAATGGATACAAAACGGTTGCCGAATGAATTACATTCTGGCAAATGCATTCAGGGTTGGTGACATCTTTCGTCATCGTGCCGAGAAAGGAGACCGCAGGTTATGGTTGTCCGACAACACACAGAACTGGATTGTAAAACCAAATCTCGAGCGTGTGGTACCAGTGCGTATCGATCTTGGAAAACTTTCCGACTATCGCTTACCAAAGAGCATGAACGACAGCGCTATTCAAATCGCGACCAATAATCCCGGTTGCATGGACCTCGACACATTTTTCTGTGTTGCGTACTTACTCATCTTTCAACCAAAGCTTGCAAAAGAAGTTTTGGGATATGAACTGAAGAAAGATGCGTGGTATCTATTCCATGTCGAACTTGCAGATGGTACAAAGGTTGCGATGGACCTGGACGGGCGCGGCGACGAGTGGAACTTCTGTGCCAGCGCGTTTGGCGACGACGATACTTGGCCTGAGGGCCGTGTGCTTCTCTTCTTCGCTACTAGTGCAAAGTAACTTTGAAATTGTATGTAAATTATTGAGCCTGAGATTCTTTGAATCTTGGGCTCTTTTATTTTTTTCATATATACTGAAAGCTGATACTACAAGATCTCTCGGCCAAAATCTTAGAGGCGAGTATCAAGAATATACATCGTCCGGAATTGTATCGGAGAAATATCTTATACACGTGTGGTGATATATATTCTCTATAACACATATATACAGTAGGTGTACTGTGCTCGAAGATTTATGATCTCGCATACAATACAGCACGATCCTTGGCGTGGACGCTCGGATCGGCAGTGGTACAGATGGCGCAGTGCACGAACGTGGTTGCGATGAACCTGAACGGGAACGGCGACGAGTGGAACTTCAATGCCAACGCGTTTGACAACGACAATACTTGGAATGAGGGCAATGTGCTTCTCTTCTTCGAAACTGTACATATAAAAACTCCTCTGCTATTTCGTGGAGGAGTTTTGTTTTCCAGGAGATATTTTTGCTGCTATGTTGTTTTTCCATCCGCCGAGCATCTTGCCGATTTCGAGAATCTTTGCGGATAGTTCTGCGTAGGGGCTATCTTTCAAAAGCTTATTTTCCCATGCGATCTGTAAAAGATATTTCAAAAGATCGGTCGTGTTGATTGCCGTGACTATTTTTTCTATTTTCTTGTCGGTCGGTGCATAGTATGATTGGTAGATGATTTCAAGTAAGTCTAAAAAATGGTTTTCAATGCGTGTGCCGAGGGTGTATCTGGCCGTTCGTGACATGTGCGGAATAATATGAAAACACCAGAAACTATAGGACTCTTTCGTTCTCACGAGGCTGGAAGCGTTCTCATGAACGCGTTGGGGGGGGGGTAACTTTTTGGTTCATTTTGTTACTATAGAATATTTTGAAAATCTCCTTGTTTCATG
>CALRFE010000002.1:16029-25110 GCA_943356425.1 Candidatus Nomurabacteria bacterium | reverse complement strand
CAAATGAAAGAACGGTACACCGGCCTCTCCTGCAACTGCTAGTGAGAGCAATGTTTTTCCTGTTCCTGGTGCACCATTCAAGAGCACTACTTTGGGGATCTGTGCGCCGATATCCAAGAACTTTTTCGGATTGCGCAGAAAATCCACGATTTCTTTTAATTCTTCTTTCGCTTCTTTGTTTCCGGCAACATCTTTGAAGGTCACCTTATTATTTTTGTCATTCGGATCAGTTATTTTTGCTTTTGATTGACCAAACGTAAATGCTTGCATTCCAGCACCTTTGACTTGGCGTGTGAGCATCCAGACGAGAAATGCGAGCAGAAGGACCGGTAACGCAAATGGCAAGATATTCAAGATCCAAAAACCGACACCCGTCTCATTTTTGATATCGATCTCGGTCGCAGCGATCTTTTCTGCTGGTACGCCGTAGTTCTTGAATGTTTCTGAAAGTCCGGCCTCGGGTTCTTTCTTTGATTTCTTGATCGAATCATCAGAGAGCGTGATTGTGAGCGCATCGCCTGCAACTTCAATTTTTTTGACTTCACCTTTCGCTACTTTTGCCGCCAAGTCTGAGAGCGCAATGTCTTGATCTTTGCCACTATTGGTAAAGATGAGCGAATACATCGCTGTAACAAGAAGAAGTATCAGGATACCTGATAAAATGTGATTCGAGAACTTCGGCATGGGCATTTGCGGACCGCCTGATTTCTTTTGGTTCTTTTGATTTTGCTTGTTTTGTAAGGGATTTTTGATTGGCATAGAGATGAATTATACACTAAAATTCTAATTTTGTGGAGAAAGCAAAAGAGCCGCCCCTTTCGGGGCGGCTCTTTTTAAGACAGTATATTATGCACGTTGCACATTTACTGCGCTCATGCCTTTTGGTCCGTTTTCAGTTTCGAAAGAAACTGCATCACCTTCATGGAGTTCAGAATACTGAACGCCGACGAGAGCACTTGAGTGAAAGAAAAGATCTTTCTCGAGGCCTTCTGCTGAGATGAAACCGAAACCTTTGTCTGTGAGCTTTTTGATTGATCCAGTCATTGATTTGATTCTATTAGTGAGTAAATACAAATATAGCGTGTTTCCTAAATCGACTCGTTTTTAAACTTCGTGCTTCTTTGTCTGCATACTATATCATAATTGGTTTTATAAGTCAAGTGTGGAACTGGGCGGAATTTCCCGCGACTCTCGGTTCGTCGACACTCACCTCGGTCTGGACACCACCTCACCATCTCGCGTGCTCGCTCGATATGGTTCCGGTGTTCAATTCCTCACGCGAGCAATGCAGATTGCTCGCTCCAGTTCACTTGGCATAAAAAATACCGGACAGAAGTCCGGTATTTTTTATGCAGTGGAACTGGGCGGAATTGAACCGCCGTGCAAAAAGGTAAACGATATGTATCTACGTGTGTAGTTAGTTTCTTGTGTTTGAGCGCGCATACTATGAAAGCAACAAAATATATGTACGCCGAGCTTCATTTGTTTCGGCGACTATCTGAAACGACGATAGTCCCCTATCCTAAAAATATATTGCCCGTACTTCGTATTAGGAATCAAAAGCACGAACACTCACCGGCCTAAGATGTTAGGCGAAAGCGAGAGCAAAGTTCCCCGCAAAATACGGAGACTTTACCTTACCAGATGCGTTTGCATTTGGAGATTGTAGAAAGTTTTGCGAGATTTCTGCGAACTCGACACGCAACAGACCGAGAACATCTTCTTGTCGATGCCTAGCAGTCCCAAATTAAGCTTAGCTAGCTTGCCTAGCTTCATTAGCTTTTCAACGAACAAATTATCTCCATGCGGGGAGAAGAATCACCACGCGCTTCCCATACGGATTGGATACCGTCTATTTATCAATAAAGACAAACAGCCTTGTCCGTGTTCTTCTCCCCTGCATAGAGACAATCAATTTTCTTTCATCTCTCGGCGGATATCGCGATCAGTATCACGTTTTTTTATGGTCTCACGTTTATCGAACTTTTTCTTTCCACGACAAACAGCAACACTCATTTTGATCCGCCGGCCTTTACTATATAACGCGAGCGGTGCCAAGGTCAATCCTTTTACTGATTCCTTTTCCGCAAGTTCTCTGATCTCTTTTTTGGTAAGTAAGAGCTTACGAGTCCGCATCGGTTCATATTCCGGTGGCGTATTTTTCTGCTGATATGGAGCAATAGTTGCGCCAACAAGAAAAGCCTCTCCGCCACGCACGATCACATGCGCACCTTCAAGTGAGGCTTGGCTCGCACGGACCGATTTCACCTCAAAACCAAAAAGCTCGATCCCTGCCTCAAAGGTATCAAGTACTTCATAGTTGAAATATGCCTTTTTGTTTTCTATTAAATTACTCACGGAAACATTCTAACATAATTTGACATTTTTGTGAAAGATATGTATATTAGAACAAAATAATTTCACACTTTTAAACCACCTACCACAAATGAAAGATCTGCACATGAACGACATTAAGCGTAGCCTTAATCTCAACAAAACCTACACCGTTAATGGAAAAATACGGGACAAACGCTGGGACGAAGCCTATTTTACTGAAGATGGCAAAATCCTTATACTTGCCTGCCTGTACAAATCAAGATCGTCATCACTGACATCGCTTTTTGTTTGGGAAACGACGAAAGAAAATTTTCATTCTCCGGAAAAATGGGAGGAAATTGGAGAAATCGATTTTCGTGTAAAAAGAAGTATTGAAATCACTTATTATAATGACAAAATTTTCTTTTTTGCCGACAATAACAAAAAAATATATCGGTATTCCATTCAGGAAAAAGAACTCAAGGTCATCACAAAAAAAGCAATTTTCTTTCATGGCGATTTAATTCTTCTGCGATTTGCAAAAGACAACTCTTGTCTTGAAATTAAATTCCTTTTAGGAAAAGAGCGGACAGAGCATAGCCAAATCATTTCTGGTATCTGGAAGAAATAGACACATTGATTATATTATTGAAAAAGGCGGAAATTTTTTCCGCCTTTTTTTATTTCCCAAAATACGTATGATGGATATATATGGCTGAACGTTTA
Source organism: Candidatus Nomurabacteria bacterium (assembly GCA_943356425.1). GTDB lineage: Bacteria > Patescibacteriota > Minisyncoccia > Phycocordibacterales > UBA9973 > CALRFE01. The sequence continues at coordinate 22,068 of CALRFE010000002.1, read as the reverse complement.
CCACTTGCCGTCTCTGGATACCGAGGTATTTGGGACGATACGATGACGGAAGAGATCGCGCGCGAGTATACGCGCGCGTTTGCTGCGCTCGTGAAAAGTCGCGGTGGTAAAAAATTATTCATCGGACGTGATGGACGTGCATCGGGAGAAATTTTGATCAAGACCATCGCTCGAGAATTGCAATCACTCGGATTTCATATAACAGTACTCGGCATTGTTCCGACACCGACGATACTATTCTTGGTCCGTGAGAAAAAATACGACGGCGCGATCATCATCACCGCATCGCATAATCCAAAAGAGTACAATGGTCTCAAATTCGTCACGAGTCGCGGGCTTTTTACGACGGAAGCGGAAGTCGCGGAAATAAACGCACATCTTGAAAAAGAAACTGTTTCAAAAATTGGGGAAGAAGGCACAATTGAATATGACGAGTGCTTGGATGATCTTCATATTCAGAAAATTTTAGATTCGATCGACGTCGAAAAAATCAAAAAGGCAAAACTCGTTGTCGCGCATGATCCGATCAATAGCGCTGGTTCGAAAATCACTCGGAAACTTTTTCAAAAGCTCGGCGTCGTCGCGCATACCATCAACGGCGAAATAACCGGCGAATTTGCACACATTCCAGAACCACTTCCCCAAAACTTAGGCGGGTTGGGTGATGCGGTACGCGAACACACGGCACAGGTGGGCTTTGCTCAAGACCCCGATGCTGATCGACTCGTCATTGTTGATGAAAAAGGAACTGTGCTTTCTGAAGAATATACATTGGTATTGGGCGGTTATTACATACTTTCAAAACAAAAAGGTCCGGTCGTCGGAAATACGATGACCTCGCGCATGATCGAAGTGATCGCAAAAGATGCTGGTGTTCCCTATTTCCAAGCAAAAGTTGGTGAAGCAAATGTCGTCGAAGAAATGATCCGACAGCATGCGATCGTGGGTGGCGAAGGTTCAAGTGGTGGACTCATTTACCCGCGCATTAATATGGCACGCGATAGTCTCACCGGTATCGCGCTCGTCCTCTCGCTCTTGGCAGAAAAAAATATTCCACTTTCAGAAATCGTCGCAAGCCTGCCAAAATTTGTGAGTCGCAAAGAAAAAATGCCCCGCACGATGGACGCTCGAGACATTTATCCAAAATTGAAAGCAATTTTTACTGATGCGACTGTTACAGAACTTGATGGTGTACGATTTGATTTTGCAGATAGTGCATGGATCAGTTTTCGTCCGTCCAATACCGAACCAATCGTTCGCATGATCGGCGAAGCGACAACCCAAGCACGCATCGACGAAATTTTTGAACGAGCAAAACTAGCTTTCTAAAAAATATTCTCCGACTTTTGTGCGAGTAATTTTATACGCAAGCGCATTTACGCCGAGCAATTTACCGAGTTCGTGTGCAACGACGCGCACATACGTGCCTGAGCCACAGGCGATGCGCATTTTTACTATTTGAAATTGTTCATCCTTTTTTTGTTCTAAAATATTTTTCCATGCAGTGCAAATCGCTTCTTGTCTAAAATCCCCTTGCACTTTTGCGATCCGTTCTAAAATATTTTCCGCAAGTTCGTTTTCAGGGATTATTCGTTCCGATATAAAATCAATTTTTGAAATCGTCACTATTCGTTTTGGCAGATCAACGTCTGCAATTCCCTCCCCGCGTGCGATCGCAAAGAGCGGAACACCATCAACTGGCTTTGATGAAAATCGTGGATATGTTTGTTCATATTCACCGATAAATTTTTCCGCCACTTCTTCAATCTCTGTTTTCCCTATTTTTCTCAGCTCGCCTTCCAATGGCAAACCTAAAATATCATAGGTGTCAGTCTCAAACCCAAACAATACTTCGAATTCATATTCCTTGGGTAGGCCCAGATACTCGTCTTTTTTATAAACGTCATCTCTAGTAAGCACTAAAAGTACCCCTTCGGCCATAGGATCAAGCCTTCCCGCATAAGTCATTTTTTCCTGTAAATATTGGGGATTTTCGGCTCGAAAACGCTCCATACAGGCAAGTGGCGTTTCTCCTTCTTTTTTATAGAGATTAAGGACCATAATCCCAACTTTAGCATAAATTTCCCTGTAGAAGGCAAGAATATGCTGATTTTGTATTGTATTTTCCACGAGCGGAGCGAGGAATATGTCGTTTTTAGAACTATCGCAAAGCGCCGAATCTGTATTTCCCACCAGCGAGCGAGGGATACAGCACCTTTAAAAATCATCGCGAAGCGCCGGATTTTTAAAGGTGCTGTATCCCGAGCGAGCATTTGACTTATGGGTCCATTTAGGCTATTATTTCCCCATACGATAGTCACTCCAAAAGAGCGTTATCCGCAATAGCGGAGGGTTATCTTTGATTAACAAATTGCGAGAAAGAACCAACAATCAAATACGCGCAGCCGAACTTCGCATCATTGATAGTGACGGCACCAATTTAGGTGTTATGAGCTTCAAAGAGGCGCTCGAAAAGGCAAAGTCACAAGGACTTGACCTTATTGAAATTTCTCCAAATGCAGTTCCGCCAATTGCAAAAATCATGGAATACGGAAAGTATCTCTATGTCGAAAGCAAAAAGCAGAAAAAAGCCAAGGCTGGGGCAAAAACAACTGAAACGAAAGCGATCCAAATCAAAGTTGGTACAGGTGATCATGATCTCGCACTCAAAGCAAAGACTGCATCTGGCTGGCTCAAAGAAGGTCATCGTATAAAAGTTGAATTGTATCTTTCAGGACGAACAAAATACATGAATGAGACATTCCTTCGAGAACGACTCGACCGAATACTCCATCTCATTACTGAAAGCTACAAGATCGCCGAACCGGCAAAAAAAGGTCCGAAAGGGATCATGATGACGATCGAACGAGACGCAAAAAAATAATTCAATCGGCTGTCCCCTTATTACTAATTACTAGAATATGAAAACAAATAAATCAATCACCAAGAGAATCCGAATCACCAAGAAAGGCAAAATGCTTTCTCGTAAGCCAGGATTCAACCATTTTAATGCGAAGCAAAGCCGTACGAAACAGCTCCATGGCAAAAAGAACAACGAGTTCATGATGAAGAACAAAGTTCGAAGCCATCTATTACCATTTAACTAAATTAGATAGTAGTTAGTAGGTAGTAGTAAGTAGAGAATTCAATCCTACTAACTACTAACTATTTACTACTTACTTACTACAATGACCCGCGTAAAAAGAGGAGTAACAAAATTAAAGCGCCGAAAGAATACGCTCGCCCAGACCAAAGGCTACCGCTTCGGACGAAGCACCAAGGAAGCAATGGCTCGCGATGCGATCCGTCACGCCGGAGCATATGCATTCGCACACCGCAAAGACAAAAAAGGTGACCGCCGAACGCTTTGGCAGACAAAGATCAATGCAAGTATCCGCCCACTCGGCACGACATATAGCAAATTCATGGGTTCCCTTAAGAAGAAAGGAATTCTCGTCGACCGAAAAATCTTGGCAGCACTTGCTGAAAACAAACCTGAAACATTCGCTCGATTCGTCAAAAGCATCTAATAAAAAATCCTCCCGATCGGGAGGATTTTTTATTAGATGCTTCTTTATTTGCTTACTGGTGTCGTCGTTCCACCCGTAGTACCTACTGGAGAAAGTTGCACATTGTCGGTACCCGTACCACCAGTTGTGCCGCTCGTCGTACATGAATAGGTATTGTCCTTATTTTTGACGAGCGTACCGGTACACGTAATCACGGTTGCGGTCGTATCGTCGACCTCCCCCGTCTCAGGCAATCCATGAGAATGCTGGCAACCTTTGACCGCCCCTGTTGTGGCATCGCCATAATAACCAGTAACCTCTCCGCTAAAATAACCTCTAGACTTCAACATCGTTTGGATATTAGAAACATCAGTCCCCGATGCTCCTTTGCCCATTTTTCGATTTGCAAAATGACTGAGAAAACCGACAGACGTTGGTTGCGGGCAAAGCGCACCAGTGATCTTACTGTATTTCAAACCAGGATAACATCCAAGATTTGGGCTTGCTACATTTGTAGTTCCTAAATTAGTTTTTACTGGGGGAACAGTCGTTGTAGTGCCACTTGCACCACCCGCAGGCGATAATTGTGTGTTTGTCGTAGAAGTTCCGCCAGTTGTTGTTGTGACGCATGAATATGTATTGTTCTTATTCTTGACGAGCGTACCCTTACAATCGATCGCTTGCGCAGTCGTGTCGTCGATCTCTCCCGTTTCAGGAAGACCATGCGCATGCTGGCAATTTTTTACAGCACCGCTTGTCGCCTCGCCATAATAACCAGTACTTTCTCCGGTAAAATATCCCTGATTTTTCAATTTATTCTGCATCTCCGTAACATCTGAACCCCAGACACCCTTTGAAAGCCGTCGCATGGATTTTTTACCAGCAACGGGAGCAGTATTTTCACGCGTGCCGGTATACGCGTTCGCGGAAATAGTCGCCTTGAGACCGCGCACTTCGGTCTTGAGATCTTGGATCTGCGCCATAAGATCATCAAGCGAGACCGCTTTTGCGATCGGAGCAAAAGATACGACCATAAAGAAAAGGAGTGTTCCAAAAATAATTTTTTTCATCGTATAAGATAGTGCGCAAGATATCACGCGTTATCGAGTAATACTACTTATTGTAGCGCGACCTGTGCCTAAGTCAATCAAACTTGTTATTATTTTGATACTAATTTGTATTCCGCAATTTTCGCTTTTTCTACGAGCTCCATAACTTTTTTGACCAATGACTTCGGATCGGGGTCAAAGACGATATATGGATCATCTGCTGCGCGACCGCTCCGCTCTAGTATTTCTTTGATCGTCTCTTCCATCGTCCACGAACCTTCTAAGATGCCGATCGGTTTTTTATCTTCAAATGCGATCGTAAACTCATGGAGCGTTCCGATCCGTCCACAACCGATAAAAACTGCATCACTTGAGCGTGTGAGCATCAGATCACGTCCTGAAAATCCAAAACCGGTATAAATAATAAGATCCATGTAATCAAGTGGTAAACGATAGGTCTCAACGTGCTCGCGCTCAGAGCTTGCAGGAGAAATGCCGATCGATACCCCTTTTTCCTCTTTTGCACCCATCGCGGACCAGAGCGGAAAACCCGTTGTAGCTCCCGTAACCAAAACACCGCCTTGTCGAACGATCTCACGTCCGAGTTCTTTTGCTTTCTCAAGCGCATCAGGCCCGCAGAGGCCTGTTTCAGCAGCACCAGATACTGCAAGTTTCAACTTGAGATGGTTGTGCTTCTCGCCGTTACCGATCGGCCCGTTGTAACAAAGATATTCTGGAGACATATATGCATCATTATTTTAACACACAAGAAAAACAGTGTCGCCAAGTTGTGGCGCACTCGCGTCGAGCCCTAAACTGTCGCGGAATTTTTGTACCAAGAAAAACGACGATTTTGGCTCCCCCATTACGACGTATACTTTTTTGACAGTATTTGCCATCGTTTCAACAAAATTCAAGAGCGCATCAGAATCTTTGTGACCTGAGTAACCAGAAATTTTTACGATATGCGCACGCACTGCAATTTCTTCGCCGGCAATATGCACGGTCTTTGCGCCATCTTCGATCGCACGTCCGAGCGTACCGGTCGATTGATAGCCGGTCAGAAGAAGCGTGTTGTTCGGATTCGGAAGATAGTTGTGCTCATGATGGACGATACGTCCGCCATTGGACATTCCTGAGCCTGCAATGATGATCTTTGGGTCCGGCACTTTCAAGATATCTTTTGATTCTTGCGTATCAAGCGTGATTCTCAACCCCGGAAAATTAAATATATCGTCGCCGGAAGCGATGATCTTTTTCGCGGTGTCATTGAAATACGATTCATATTGGCGATAGATCTTGGTGAGCTTGATCGCAAGCGGTGAATCGAAAAAGACCGGCATCTCAGGCACGCGCTTGTTCTCGACGAGAGAATCTATTTCAAACAGAAGTTCCTGTGAGCGCTCGAGCGAGAACGTCGGAATCACGAGCGATCCATGACGTTTATAATTGTCCTCGATCGTCTGTTCAAGCATTTTTTT
>CALRFE010000002.1:0-16019 GCA_943356425.1 Candidatus Nomurabacteria bacterium | reverse complement strand
TTCGTTCGTCACGATGTTCATGGTTACGATCGCCATAGACTGACTCCATGATGAGGTAGTCTACATTGACCATTGATTCCGTGTCGCGCAAAAGCGGTGACGGCGAGTTGCCGAGGTCGCCAGTAAAGACGATGACTTTGCCATTGTAGACGATATGCACCATTCCAGAACCAAGAATATGTCCCGCGTCCTTATAGGTAATACGAAAACCACCCGGCAAATTGATATCTTGGTGGTACTCAACACCTTCCCAGAGCGAGAGCGCTTTGGTAATGATTTCTTCGGTGTAGATCTGATCAAGATGATTTACCGTATCGCGCCCTAAAATTCCTTTGGTATCCAAAAGCATCGGTAATGCAAGATCTTTCGTCGCTTTGGTCGAATAGATCTTGCCAGTGAAACCTTCATAAATAAGTTTTGGAATACGGCCGATATGATCGACGTGCGCATGGGTAATAAAAAGATAATCGATCTCTTTTGGGTCGTATAGGAACGGCTCCCAATTGCTATCATCAGCAAGCTTTGTACCCTGCGTAAGTCCGCAATCGATCAAGATCTTCTTCCCTGCACCGCCTTCGGCAACACTGGGGTCTTCAAGCAAAAAATTGGCGCCAGTGACGCTACCGGTGCCTCCGCAAAAAGTCAGCTTTAATTTTTTTTCAGCCTTCGTCTCGGTCGTTGGAGTATCCATTCCATTGATTATACCCGTATGCGCTGTTTTATCAAAGCGCTCTGCTCGGATATCTTCTAAGATGCTTCAATATATCGGATGGATTTTGACATGAGCGCATATACGCAAGCGGAAAGACCTCCGGCGAGATCAAACATCACATCACTCAGAGAATCGAGCGGGTTAGCAAGGACCAATCCGAGAAAACCCTGTACGGAATATTCAAAGATCTCCCAAAAGAGACCGATAAGAAGGACCAATAAGATCGTAGAAAGACATATCTTAAAAAAAGTAGCTTTTTTTAGTTTTGGAAAAAATTTTGACGTTCCGAGCACTGATAGACTCAAAAGTCCGATCCAAAGACCACCAAGAAAATGCATCGGCATATCGAACCACCAGATACTTGCGTACCAATAAAAGTACGATGCGAGCGAATTAAGCATGAAAATAGAGAAAACGAGCCACGCCGCTTCATAAAACAGCTTCTTTTGTTGAAATATAACAGTTCTTGATTCGCTTAATTCCATATATGGATAGTATATAGCTTATTTGGAATAAAAAAAATCCGTACACATCGGTACAGACCCTTTTTAGGATTATTTGTGGAGATATTGCCCTAGCTTTATAGCTATGTGGGTCTGGTGTCGAGTGCGCCAAGGCGCGCTCGAACGTCCGGTCCCTAATACTTTGTGTTCTAGGCAATACTTTGAAATAACCCTACTCAAAGTATACGCACGTGGGAGAAGTATGCAAGCGTTTTTCTAAGAATTTTTAAAAAAACACGATTCACGACCCGACTCAAGAAGCACTAACTAAAAAATTGTGAAGTGGACAGTGAAAAATATCTGTTTCCTAAATTTTTTTCACGTTTTTCAAAAAATTTTTAAACATTAGAGAGAGAAATTTTTCAACTCTTCCATATATTTCGCGATCGACGCATCAGTGATGTCTTCGGGTCTGATTTTTGATTGAGAAAAAATTTGTTTTTCGATATCACGTCCGCAATTGATCAATTTTTCGCGCGTTTCTGCTTCAAGGCTATTTTTATGATCTTTATATCGATTGCGTGCATCATCCATACGCGCATCATATGAGAGCACGCCATGCGGTCCGACACGTCCATCAGCATAATGAAGTATCTTGATCGGAAGATCATCGCTATCACGATGGGCACAAAGACGAGAAAAACGGTTCTGATCGGCCCAATCGATCACTTTTTCATCCACACCTAATTCGCGTGCGATCTTGATCGTCGCTTCATGTTCATCGGCGCCATATTTTTCTATATATGCATCTTTGATGCCCTGCCAGTACTCAAGTCCTTCTGGTTTGTTGAATTCTGGAAAATATTCAAGTTTAAATTTGATGATATTGCCCATATCATGGATGAGCGCGCCTTTCACGAGCGAATCAGTATCGATCGGCACCGTCATCGATTCACAGATCTGACCAGCCACAGCAGCGACTCGCAATTGGTGCTCCTGCAAGTTCTGCATGATATTGTATTTTTTGTAGATATCTAAAATATTTTGCATGTGTAGCAATTACAAAATCCGCTCACGCGGATCTTGCTCTGGTATTATTTTTTATTTCTTGTGCTCTGCGTAGATAAAATCAGTATCGATTTTCGCGTAGGTAAAGAGTTCTTCTGCTTTGAAGAAACGTGTAATTTCAGCTTCCGCTGCTTCTACTCCATCAGACGCGTGCACAATATTTGATTGCGTTGAGAGTGAGAAGTCGCCACGAAGTGTTCCTGCGTTCGCTTCCCATGCCTTTGTTGGTCCGACGATCAAACGAATTGCTGATACTGCATTGATTCCTTCAACTGCCATGACAATAACCGGGCAAGCTTTCATGAAATCACGGATGCCAGGGAAAAATGGCTTGTCTTTGATGTGTGCGTAATGCTCTTCAATGACCGCATCTTCGAGGCTCATCATTTTGAGTCCAATAATTTTGAGGCCTTTTTGTTCAAAGCGCTTGATAATTTCTCCAGTCAAATTGCGCTGAATTGCGTCAGGTTTGATGATTATGAGTGATCGTTCTTGCGTTGCCATATAAAAGATTAAAAATTAAAGAGAAGAGAGCAAAGACCTCTCATTCCCCACTTATAAAAAAGTATCATCACTATAGCAGAGATGCGGATCTTTTACAACGAGAGAAATAATATATTACGGGAGGAGTTCGCTCAATGTTGGACCGACAGGTTTTGGAACTTTAGTCATACCGTTTTCATCACATCCAATACCAGGCTCGCATGGTTCGTCGAACCAGCCAAGTTTTTGATACGAAAACGAGTTATACGAAACGTTAAACGAGATGTTACCGATATCCTTTATTGGTTTTTCTTTTCTTGTCTCAAGATTTAATATAAACTCAGAAGAAAATCTTCCGCCACCGTCGCAACCATGACAACCGTAAATACCAAGAACAATGTAGTTGTCCTCTGCTGGACCAGAAATATATGCCGAACCGCCGGCACCATTATACTTTAACGCTTCTGCAGTTGAACCAACATCAAGCGTCCAGACTTCCTCCGCTTTAAATGTCGTGGCATCAATTCGAAATACCTTATTCACTATTTTATCCCAATAGTTCTTAGTACCCTCTCCATAATCTATATCGAGATATATGGACTTTCTTGAGTTACTAAAGAAAAACCCAGTAATTTGTTCGATTGGATATTCTGCTAAAAAGATCTTTTTAGGATTTGAAACTTGAAACATATCTTTAGCGGATATATTCCAAAGTGACCCAGTGTACTCACCATTTGCTTGAACTCGTCCTAATTCATAACTATCGTAAGTAAAATGTGAATAAAAAACGAGGGTATGACCTTGATAGGTTCCAAGATAGACAGCATTATTTTCAATCTTATCAAGTGTTACCGTTTCAGGAACTGCTTGCTGGTTTTTATTTTCAGGGCTTGCGGTCCTGCTTTTTAAGAGCAAAGCAGTAATTATTATCAAAAGAACAATTATGACAACAACAAGTCCTTTATTTAGTTTTTGATCATTTTGCATATATTTTTTGTATTAAAGCTAAAAACTAACAACTAGAACCTGTCACCTAATTATCCCCCCGCTTGATATCGCTCCATTATCTCCGCTTCCACTTCGGCGCGGTCGCGGCCGAATTTAAGATACGAGAGTTCTTTTAATTTCTCGGTGATCGCGTTGTTTCCTTTCGGTGGAGGCAATGTTTTGATATTGAACGGCTTGGTCGGCATGCCATTTGCGAGCATTTTCATATACGCATTCCAGTTCTCGAGATTTTTAATATCATTGATCGTAAAGACCGGATCAAGCTGTTTCTGCAAGAATTCTGCGTCATCAATACCGACACGGAAAATTGCGAGCGAGCCGACGTTACCGAAAACTGCATCGCGGATCTTTTCTTCGAGCTGTGCGATGTATTGGTGCGCGATGTTGAGCGACAAACGATATTTACGTGCTTCAGACAAAATGGACGCGATGGAATCCGTCGTGACGTTTTGGAACTCATCGATATAGAGATAAAAATCGTTCATCTTTTGTCCATACATGTCTACGCGAGAAAGCGCGGCCATCTGAATTTTTCCAACTAAAATAAGACCGATCAAGTTCGCATTGATTTCGCCCAGCCGTCCTTTGGAGAGGTTCACGAGCAAGATTTTCTTCTCGTCCATAATTTTTCGGAAATTGAACACTGATTCTTGTTGAGCAATAACTGGACGCATGATGTCGTTTGAGACGAAGACGTCGAATTTGTTGGTGATGTACGGCACAAAGTTTGCAAGCGATTGTTCTCCTGTCGTTTTTTCTGCATTTTCCCAGAACTGTTTGATGATCGGATTCTTACAACGCGAAAGTTTCATATCACGGAATTCTTTGTCCGCAAGCACGCGCCCGATTTCCAAGAGCGTCGAACCGGATGCGGGATCTTCCATCACAAGCAGTGCAGAGTTTCTGAAATACTGTTCGAACGCCGGACCGCCAGCCGTTTTCATATCAAACAATTTATTGAAAATAGAGAGCAATTCATTGACTACAAATGTTTTTTGTTCAGGATAGTTGGCATCGTATTCGAGCATGTTGAGTCCCATCGGACGTGCAATATACGCCGGATCAAAATAGATCACATCGTCAATACGCTCTTTTGGAACATAGCTTAAAATATCTTGAATATCGGTACCATGCGGATCGATGAAACAACAACCGTCGCCGTTTGCGATGTCTTGTGCGATCATATTTTTTAAGATCGTCGTCTTACCGGAACCGGTCTGACCCACAACATAGAAGTGGCGAACGCGATCTTCACGCGCCATGCGGATCTCTTTGGTAACACCGCGATAATCATTGATACCGAGCAACACACCTTCTGATGCAAGCTCCATTGGTGCAGGTGCCATTTGTGAACGAGATTGTTTGAGTTGCGGATTTTGATTGACGCCGACAGGAAAGTGAAAGACTGTGGCGAGCTCTTTCATATTGAGCGCCATTAATTCGTCCTCTTCAAGTAGGCGGAACGAATATGCATGGAGAAGCAACGGCAATTTGCGTGGACCGATCCGTTCAAATTCGATCGTGTTACCATTCGGTTCAGTAAATTGGTGAAATGATGACTCGATCTGATGCAAGATATCTTCTGCTCGTGCTGCGGTTTTTGCCGATGCGATGACGCGGATACCCGCATACATGATTGTGCTCTTTGTTTTGTTCGTGATCTGTTCAACGGCGCGTTCTTCAACATGCTTTTCTTTCTCACGCTGTTCTTTGCTCTTTGCACCAAACATCAGGTCTTTAAGGATCGAGCCGGCATGATGTCCAAATGAGCCATATTGTTTGAGCGCTTCGTGTGGAGAAACACCTTCTTTGACACGATCGAGAATGTGCGTGAATTTTTTGATGAGTCCGTCGCCCGCCGGAGCGATCGTGAGCTGAATTGCAGCACCTTCCCCATCGCGCGCAAGCTTGGTAAAGACGTTCAAGATCGAATTCATCGGATCGTGCTCGATCGTGTCATATGTCTTGATCGGAAACGCTTCGAGCTCCCGAAATTTTGCGACCGCACCAGCTGCTGCGCCTTCGGCATTGAAAATATTGTAGTCATCGGTCACTTCATTTACTTTTGCATCAGGGTAAAAACCGAGCACTTGTTTTTCAAAAATGATCGCCTTGCCCGATGGTACAGCCGCGTAGAAGACGACATCGTCACTTCGATTTGAAAGCGCGATCTCAAGTGTGAAATAATTTTTACCCGGATTTCCAGATGCATCGGCGACTGATTGCATGCCCGCATAAAATTGTTCCATCGCACCCAAAAAATCTTTGAAGGTCTTTGCGCCCTCTTTTTCAGTTTGTTCTGGAAGCGTGACTTCAAAGAGCTTCATGTCAATGCCTTTGAAGAGCGGTGTGCCCTCTTTGAGACCGGGAATGGTATGTGTTGTACTCAAGTACTGCACAAGAAAACGATGAAAATCATCATCCAAATGCGGACTGCCGATATGTTCGACGATCGCAAGCGCATTCTTGATTCCTTTTTCAAGAAGCACGCCCATGAGCTCTTGCATCTTGTCATCGTGCGATTCGGGAGCAAGCGCGAGCGCAACTGCTTTTGTCTCAGCTTGTGACATCGCGACTTGTGGCGCGAGCACAGCAGCTTTTTCTGCTTGCTTGTAGGCAGTGATCGCATTGTTCGCAATTTCTAATTTATTCGCTTCGGCTCCTTGTTCTCGTAATTGTCGTTCGCGTTCGGCGACATGCGCGCGCAAAAAAAGGAGCTCCTCTTCGGGAGATTTGAATTGTGGAATGGTATTTGGATTGAGTCCCGGTTCCATCTCTTGTAAATTGTAACATATTCCCTTTTTACTGCTTCGTTAAAATGATATTGACGATTTAATAAAAGTATGATATAATTCACTGAGTGTTAAATATATATTTCGTGATATACTTTTTTTATGGAAAATATGGAACTACCACAAAATAATAATCCAATAAATCCAGAACTTGATGCACAGGCCAAAGCGCTTGCACAAGAAACGGCAACTGAGGCCGGTGTTTTGGGTGGTGCAACTCCAGAACTCGTCAAAGAACAGGAAAAACAAAAAGAAATCGCGGCAGATCCTGAAAAAAGAGAGCAGCAGCCCGATGTCCCCCAGCTCATGGAACAATCAGGTGTCAGCGCCGACTATTTGAACGAGATCATGAATGTTACTTCACAACTCGAAGACCTGACAACACGCAGTTTCAATGTTGACGATATCGAAGACATGCTCGATCTTAAGATCATCATGGAAAACATCAATAAGAAGCTCGGGCCACAACGGATGAAAAAATACACTGAGCGATTTTCTGAAACCAAATACCAGAACGTGGTAAATGAAAAGAATAAGGGAATCGTCTCGATGCTTGATACGCTCCTTGAATCACTCTTTGCAAAACTCGGAGACACTGTGGTAGTAGAAGACGCCGTAAATAAAAAAGGAGATTTTGAACAAGCACTCGCGATCTGTAAAAATATCGTATCGCTTGTCCGAACAGGAAAGCAGAAACAAGAACAGACGCAAAAAACAGAAACTGTACATGAGGCGACTGTTATACAAATGGAACCACAATCGGAAAAACAAGAAGAAGTACCGCTCAAAATGGCTGCATAAATTACAATATAAAAAAGAGCCCGCACCATAGGTGCGGGCTCTTTTTTATATTGTATGTATTTCTATCTCGTCGCCATCAGATACGCAGTATCTCCGACCACGAATGTCTTGACTGGAACAACAGTCTTTTGTATGTAATCAGCTTTTTTCTTCAAGATCGTATCGAGCTCAGCTTGTGCCTTCGCTTTTTCTTTCTCACTTGTCGCATTTGCAACTTTCTTTTCAGCATTAGGAATCCATGCATTTTCAAAGAGGTCCATCTTTTGTTTGATTTCAGTATTACCTTTGCGCGCTTCCTCAAAAGCTAAATCAAACGATCTCTCAAGATCGGCAAGCGACACCAATATCGGCTTGTTGGCCACATGATTGAGGATCAGTACGTACACATCACAATTCGCTTGTTCCGATTTTGCCTTCAAACTGTCTAGACGCTCACGGGAAAGATCCTGCACTGATTCGTCGGTAACTGCAAATATCGCGCCACGTTCTTTGACAGTACCTTCTGGGACTTTCTTCATTTCTTCATCAAGCAAAGTAAACGCTCGATTGAAAAATCCAGCAACGCGCTCTTCCCCGCTTTCCATGCCGGTAAACTGCTCATTGAGCGTTTTTGAAGGATTGGTCGTTGGAACGATCTTGTCGACATCATAAGAGAACGTACCGACCAAAAGATGGTCCGGAAGCTTCATTGTCGAATCGGCAAATGCTTTCGCGAGCAGATCCTTGGATTCTTTCATTGAAGGGCTGTTATCGACACCAACGATGACGGTATTGTATTTGAACATTTCCGGGACCAAGTTTTGAGGGATCTGTGGCGAAGCAAAATTTTTTTCATCAACAACACGCAGAGAAAAAGCGACGTTGCGCGCTTGCTGGCGAAGCATATCGATCTTGGGATCATTTTGTTTGATCATCGCATCGATCTTCTCCTCGGTATATTTCTGACCAGTATCCTCATCGATGAATTCGGTGAGCGGTGTGACACCCTCCTCTGCACCCGTTTTTTCAGTCTTCGGATGATCTTCAGAAAAAGGAATGCTTTTGAGCGCAGTTATTTGCGCTTCAGTGAGACCGGAACCGGAAAAATCATGCACTGCGAGCGCCTGCTTCAGGCCTTCAATGACTGCATTTGCTCGAGCGACCGCCAAATTGACATTGAGGCCTTTCCATTCAGGATTATTGGTCGGCCAAGGATCACACGAGGAATACACGACAAAATTCGTCTTCAAGATCTGTGCGATATTTTGTGAATCGATGGAGGCAAGAAATTTGTCGAAATCGCCTTTTATTTTTTCTATGTTCTCTGAAGAAATATTCGCCTTGTCGACTTCAAAATAATTCGTGAGATCGATCGTCGATTCCTTTTTGAGCTCTTCTGCGGATGAATATATTTTACCTCGATACATTTCCCCGCCTGCAAGTGGCGTCACTTCCTTGCCGACAGGGTCTTTGACCGCCGAAAAAGCCGGACTTGCCGCCGACGTCAGCGAAAGCGCAAGCGCTAAACGCGTGCCCCATTTGCGAAATTTTGCCTTGAGCCCCTCATTTGAGGTCGCTCGTGGAGGATAATCTGGTTTGAAGTTCATATAGAGAGATTATAGCGTATTACCGCTTTGAATTAAAGGGCTGTCAAAATCTCAGGTTCGCCATCGGTAATAAGGATGGTGTGCTCAAAATGAGCGCTTTTTAGGCCATCAGCGGTTCGGAACGTGTAGCCATCTTTGTCGAGCACGACTTCGTCAGTCCCCAAGTTAAACATCGGTTCTATTGCGATGACCATGCCGGGTACGAGCTTTTCCTTTGTTCCCCGTTTTCCATAGTTCGGTACGAACGGGTCTTCGTGAATATATTTTCCAACACCATGACCGGAAAGAATTTTAACGATGCCGTATTTTTTTGCTTTTGCAAATTCTTGGATCGCCGCACCGATATCGCCAACACGATTTCCACCACGCGTTTCCGCAATTCCCGCGTAAAGTGATTCGCGCGTAATTTGGAGAAGTTCTTGGTCTTTTTTAGAAATTTTTCCGACTGCGACGGTGACTGCATGATCTGTGAAAAGTCCTTTGTGTTTAAGACCGAGGTCAAGCGACACAATATCGCCTTCTTTCAAAATTGTTTTTGCGGTCGGGATGCCGTGCACCACTTGATTGTTGACCGAGACGCAGAGTGACGCAGGGTATGGTTTTACATGTCCGCCCGGCGTGTAATTCAAAAAAGCAGGAATATCTCCCCCGTCGCGAATCAATTTTTCAGCATACACATCGAGTTCTTTCGCTGAAATTCCCGGCACGACTTTTTTCGCGACCATATCCAAAATCCGCGCAAGACGTTTCCCCCCTTCGCGCAGAATTTCAATTTCTTCAGTATTTTTTATTATTATTCCCATGAATTTCTATCTTTCAAAAACAAATAAATGATGTCTGTCCTGAATAGTTGGTTGATCAAATCCCAAATCCTGTGAGGCTTTGACTTTCCAACCGTACTTTTTAAAACGTTCAATCCATTGATTGGGTGTCTCATATGTTCCCGGTACAGGAATATTAGCATAATTGAAGAAGCGATTCCAAAGCGTATCATTGAGAAGCATTCTACCCCAATCTTTTTTAGCAGCGGTATCGTTATCCGCTTCGGGAACGGTTTCAATAATTATAAGATTTTTTTCTACAATACGATCAAGTTCTTCGAGGATTTTTTCGTTATCTTTTTCATGATGAATGACATTAGTCAAAACAGCAGCTTCGTATTGTTTATCTGAAACTGGAACTTTATATCCATCAAAAATACGAACTGGTACAGAAACATTTTTACCTTTAAAATTCCTAACATCTACTCCCTCGATATCAAGTCCGAGTCTATCGTGGAATATTTGTGTTAAACTACCGCTTCCACAACCATAATCAATAACTTTCCCATGAATATCTTTTAAGTATGGTTTAAGTTGATCGAAAATAATTTCAAATCTTCCTTGGAGGCCTTCTTGTATCATTGTGAATATTGTTTTCCCCTCGATTTTTTCAGTTTCAAAGAAAGTTTTTATTTTAGATTCTGACTCTTCGATAGTAGAAGAACTCTTAATTGAAAGCAGGACAAATTCTGAAAAATTTTTTGCGTTTTCCTTACTTGCCCCCAAACGATTAAAAGTTACTGTAAAATCTGCTGAAACTTTTTCCAACGTCGGCGCGTCATTAATGGATCTCTGTAAATCGTTTAATAACTTTTCGTTTGAAGTTTCCTGAGAATGTAAATTTGGTTTTGGTTCCATATAAATACCTAAAATTTTAATTACAAGACTTCTTTCTGATAGCAACTCTCACAATATACCATTTCTGGACGTTCTGGCGAATAGGACGTTTCGAACTCATTTGGGCACACATTTTCATGTTCGTGATTTGGTTTATCGCACATACAGGACCGATGCCAGAGCTTACGAGGAAGACGCAAGCCAATGCGCACTTTTTCGCGACAATCGGGACATTTCCGAGAAAGCGGAATTTTTTCTCTTTTATAAAAAATAAATTCATCGGACGTGAGATTATAATTCTTTGTACACACCGTACAAGTAAGAATCTGTGCGACAAAATTATCTGCTACATCATTGATGCTATCTGGAACCTCTTCCATAGCAATTGTCCCCTTACCGAACACTCCCGGCACCTTTTCTTCCCAATGCCAACCTTTTGCTAATATTTCATCCTTTGAAAGCGGCATATAAATAGCTCCGCGCGTCTCGTTGTAATACACAGGCGCGATTGATGGCGGAAAATATTCTCCGTATTCGCCAGTCGTTTTCATGTGTTCAACTATTTTCTCTTTCAGCGCCAAATATTCTTCCTTTGAATACTTTTTATTAAAGATCATATATTCCCCTTTTTTGACAGAAACACAACCAAAAAGATTCTGGCTGTTTTGACAGGAATCGCAATACATGAGATGTGAATTGTCATAACAAAGATGTGAGAACTGCGTGTTATAAATACGAGTACAACCGTGACAATCATAACAGAGCTCTGTTTTAACCCCTGCGTGATACAAATCGACACAGTCTTTGATATCAAGGCTTCCATAAATATATTTACTGTCTTCGCTTATATCAAGATCAAAACAATTCTTCACATTTTTGCAGTTAAAAAGCATGTTGCCCACTGATCCAACGTTGCGCTCACCTACGATGCATTTGTGAAGCGCTTGATGCTCCATCATTTCAATAAATTCTTTAAACAACTTTTCTCTTACTCGATGAGAGGATAGATCATACTCTGACATTTTTTCCATGTATTCTTCTTTGGAAAGTTTTTGATTTCGAAAGACATATCTTTGATTACGCAGATTTGACGACATGAAACAATCACTTGAACCGTTCACATCGTAGCAATACATAAGATTTGAAGAACCATTTATAAGTACGCAATATTGTGATTGATACGATGACTGACTGTCGACGCATTCATAGAGTCGTTCTCCTTTCTCATAAACATAACTACAATCCATTGAATCACGAGATTTTTGAACCCATGTGCAATATTGAAGATTTTCGTTCCAAAAACAAGAGAAAGAGAAGTAGACATTTTTATTGTCACCAGAGTGATTGGTATATTCTGAATTTGTACTGTTCTTGTTAAGAAGCGCCACACGAGGCGTATCATGTTGCAGTTCTGAAAATTGCTCAAAGAAAGGTCGAGAAAAGTCAAAATCTTTACCATATTCTGCTGCGTCCCACCCGTCACTCCACCAGCATGAAATACAATACACTTTATACGGCTTGTTCGGCGAATAAATAGTTACCATGCTCTTATTGCACAAATCGCAATTTCTTCGATACAGTGTGCGTTCATTTCTCCATGCATACCTGCGCTGTTGGCGGCAATCAGGACACCATGTCGGCGCAGGAACTTTAATTTTTTCATAGAATGAAAAGTCATCAGATTCGATGGTAAAATTTTGATTACAATTCTTGCATTGTCGTGTTTCGTTTTGCATTTTTGTATTTTAAGCTAAAAGCTAGAAAC
The DNA here is from genome assembly GCA_943356425.1 of Candidatus Nomurabacteria bacterium. Taxonomy (GTDB): domain Bacteria; phylum Patescibacteriota; class Minisyncoccia; order Phycocordibacterales; family UBA9973; genus CALRFE01. The sequence continues at coordinate 3,703 of CALRFE010000002.1, read as the reverse complement.
TAAAACCTAACAACTAATTTATAAGACCTCCTTTTGGTAACAACTCTCACAATACACCTTTTCAGGGCGATTTGGAGCATACGTGGTCTGGAATGTGTTTGGACATGCTCCAACGTGGTCGTGGTTCGCCAAGTTGCAAGTGCATGTGCGAGCATAGAGATGCATCGGATTTCTGTATTTTAGTCGCGCGTAGTGACGGCAGTTTGGACAATAACGCGGCAATGGTAAGCCTTTCAATTTATAAAATTGAAGTTCAGTGGGAACAATTTTGAACGCTGATGCGCATTGATATGCTTGATTGCCTTCATTCGGGCATTTAATAACTTCTTCAAAGATAGCCTCCGACACCGCGGTGATATCGTCAGGTAGTTCGGCTGAGTCGATCGTCGTCTTATAGTCCCTTTTTTCTCGAGCTTTCCAGTTGTAGCCTTTCTCTTTTGCAACTTCTTCAGTAATCGGGAAAAAGTCATGCGCATTGGTTTCGTTATATCCGAACGGAGACATATCATACGGAAAAAATTCTCCATAGGCAAATACTCTACCCTTTGTATCGATATAGGGCATCTCCATCATCTGCTGTTTGATCTTTGCAACAAGCGCAAAATATTCGTCCTTCTCGTACTGTTTATTGAAGATACAATATTGTGCATTTGTAAGTCCCGCACAGCCAAAACAATTGGAGCAGTTTTTGCAAACCAAAGAATATTCACATTCTCGGGACGCAAGTGTTATATAACAGAAGAAATCTTTGTAGGTGTTGTTGCTCGCAGCCATAGATTCATAAATCATTTCCGTAAGAAAACCAACTCCTGAGTTGTCGTAACAATCTTTTGCTGTAATCACCCGATTACTGTAAGCAATATTTTCAGAATCATTTGCATCAAATGATTGCTTAATGTTTTTTGCATTATGGATGTAATCTCCTGTCGCATTTTGTGAAGCGTAAATAAGCGCAAATTTATGTACAGCGCTGTCACGAATCATTGCGTCATACTCATTTTTAGTTTTTTCAAATCCGGAATATGTTCCGAGCGCGAGCGTAGCGAGCGCTTTTTGATACTCTTCCTTGGAAAGTTTTTGATTTCTAAAAACGTACTGCTGGTTGCGAAGGTTTGAACTTAAGCAGCAATTTTGGCAGTTGGTGCAGTCGTAAATAAAATAAGAGTCAATCGAGCTTTGCGACTGTACGGCGTAGTGCGTATTGTAATTGCCATCGCAGTCTATATTATACGAACAACCATCGATCTTGGTTACCGCGAAACAATCAGTGCTATTTTTTGACTTATCGATAGTTTCAGAATACATGACGTCTTCACAGTCGGTCACCGAATATGCAAGATATGCATTCTTATTATCTTTCGTAAAATTAGTAAAGTCAGAATTTATCAAATTCCCGAATCCATATCGATACAAGCGTGGAACTTTTTGGAACAATTCTTTTAATTGTGGGAAAAACGGTTTGGAAAAATCGTATTCCACGCCGTATGAAAACGGATCCCACCCATCGCTATTCCAGCAGTCATTGCAATATACTGGTGCCGGATCAGTATCGGAATACATAGAGATCAGTGTTTTGTTGCAAAGTCCGCATGAACGTTTAAAGAGCGATCGCACATTTCTCCAATTCATTCTTCGCTTCATGCGACATTCAGGACAGAATGTCGGTGGAGGGACTTTTATTTTGTCGTAAAAGGCAAAATCGTCCGATTCGATCGTAAAATCTTGTTTGCAGTTCTGGCAATTTCTCGTTTCGTTTTGCATTTTTGTATTTTAAGCTAAAAGCTAGAAACTAAAACCTAACACCTTACCTGATGACTGTCCCTTTATAGCCATTTTCTTACAAATAATTGCGCAAATTTGCAATGTCTCGCCCGTTCATGATCGCAAGTTCGAGGCGGAGATTTTGTGCTTCGGCTGCTGCGACGGGATCAAATGGTGCAGAAAGTCCCGGATCCCATTTCTCAGGCAAAAGTGCTCGGAAGTCCGCCCAGGTGCTGTCGTGGATCGCTTGTGCGTTTGGATTTTTGCGTGGATCTTCGGTGTAGACGTAATCGATATTTGAAAGGTTGACCACGCGGTGTGCGCCGAGAATACCAGCGATCACGATCGCGTCATAGTCCGTACTCCAACCCGGCTTCCAGCCAGCACCGATAATAATTGGTCGATCGGTCTTGGGAACACTGGTCGGATCAGTCACGACTTCGCCGTGTGCGAGCTTACCAAATGCGAGACGAAGGAGGTTCGCGTTTAATCGCGTAACATGAATACCCAACCAATCAAGATCATCAGATGATGGATCTGCAAATTCTTTGAGCGCGTTCTGGTACATGCGACAAATTTTTCCGCCACCAGTAATGATGACAAAGCGATATCCGTCAGCAACTTTTTCTTTGATTAATCCAGTGAACGCTTTCAGAAAAGGAGCATCAACCCCATCAGGTACCATGATAGATCCGCCAAGTGAGATAATGATGTAAGGTTTTTGCTCTGACATATGATTTACGCGAGGTTGAGCTTCATAATAATATCTTTGTGAATTTCATCCGGTGACGGTTCGCCGTCGATCTCAATGTAGGTGACCGATGGATCTTTTTTCATCGCTTCAATCATTGGTACGGTTGCACGTTCGTATTCGTCGAGACGAGAATCAATTGCTGAACTACTGTCATCTCCGCGACCGCGTGCAAGCATACGATTTTTTACTGATTCTCTCGAAACAGCAATTTCAACGATAACAGGACTGGTGATTTTGGTATAGATAAAAAGTTCTTTGAGAATTTCGAATTGATCGATCGTGCGCGGATATCCATCAACAAAGAGATGTGAGACTCCGTCGACAACATGCATCGCATTGTAAATAAAAAGGCCATTTGTAAGAAAATCTGGTTGAAATTTTCCTTGGTTCATCGAAACATCGCGCGCAATATCTTGGACATATCCTTCTTCTTTGAAAAAACCACGATAAAGTTCTCCCATAACGAGCGATTTGATTCCTCGAGAAGTGTCTTTTTCTGCCAAATATTTTTTGAGAAATTCAACTTGCGTCCCCTTTCCGGATCCTGATCGTCCAACAAATATAAATGTTTTTTGTGTCATACAAAGGCAATTCTAGCATACATTAGCTATTAGGTGATAGTTTTTAGCTATTAGCTTCAATACAAAAGACCGGCGCCGTAGGCGCCGGTCTTTTGTATGTATTTTTAAGCTAAAACCTAACAACTAAAACCTGTAACCTGATTTCTAGTATTCCCGCATCGACAACTGTGCATCCACTTTCTTCAAAAGATCAAGGACAACAGAGACGACGATCAAGAGCGCAGTACCGCCGATCGCGATCGCGGTAATACCTGAGATCGCTTGCACGATAAGTGGTAAGACGGCGATAAGACCGAGAAAGAGTGCGCCGACGAGCGTAATGCGTCCAACGATATGTCCCAAATGGATTTCAGTCGGTTCACCAGGACGAATACCTGGAATGAAGGCGCCGTTTTTCTGCAAATTGGTCGCGATCTGTTTTGGATCGAATGTGACCGCTGTATAGAAGTACGTGAAGAGAAACACGAGTACGAAGTATGCGACCGCGTAGATCCACGATGATTGATTGAATGTAAGAAGCGTGTGCGAGATCTTCTGCAAGATTCCGTTTGAAGCGCTTGCCATCAGATTGCCGATTAGTTGTGGAAAGCGCTAGATCGAAAGCGAA
>CALRFE010000001.1 GCA_943356425.1 Candidatus Nomurabacteria bacterium | reverse complement strand
CGGGATCGTGTTCATATTGACGATGATGCCTGCTTTTTCAAGGCGAGCACTTGCCTCTTTACCAGCAACACACTTTCCACTCATCCAAGTATCGACGAGTAAAAGATGCGAGTCGGTCCCGCCGGAAATAATGCGCCAGCCAAGTTTTTGAAGTTCGGCGGCGAGCGCTTTTGCATTTTTGACAATTTGTACAGCATATTTTTTGTACACCGGAGTCATTGCTTCGCCGAGTGCGACCGCAACTGCAGCGATCTGGTTTTCATGTGGACCGCCTTGGAGTCCTGGAATGATCGTCTTGTCGATCTTTTTTTCAAATTCGCGCTTGTCTTTGCGCACGAAGATCATTGCTGAACGCGCAGCGCGCAACGTCTTGTGTGTGGTTGTCGTTACAACATCTGCATATTCAAATGGTGATGGATACACACCACCTGCAACGAGTCCGGCAAAGTGTGACATATCCACCATGAGAATTGCGCCTGATGCATCTGCGATTTCGCGGAATTTTTTGAAATCAACAAAACGTGGATACGCAGTAAAACCACAAACAATAATGTCTGGTTTTTCGGCAAGTGCGATCGCCATTAGTTTATCGTAATTTAAAATTTCAGTAAGTGGGTCAACTTCATACGGCACTTGTTTCCAAATTTTTCCCGTCATCGAAACAGATTGTCCGTGGGTGAGATGTCCTCCGGACGAGAGCTTCATCCCCATAATTTTTCCACCAAGCGGAACAAGCGCAGAATACACCGCCAAGTTTGCAGGCGAGCCTGAAAGCGGCTGGACATTGCAATGCCATTCAAGCGGTTTTAATTTAAAAAGTTTGAGTGCACGGTCGATAGCGAGCTGTTCTACTTTGTCGATAATTTGATTGCCGCCGTAATACCGTCGGTTTGGATATCCTTCAGCGTATTTGTTGGTAAGCTCAGAACCGAGCGCAGTTAAAACATCTTTTGAAACATAATTTTCAGAAGCGATGAGGTTGATAACGCTCTTTTGACGTTTTATTTCTGCTTTGATGAGTTTTTCTACTTGTTTGTCTTTCATTTGATTTAGTCGGGAGATCCCGGATTAGTGAGTAATTATAGGGGTGTTCTTCGCTATATCATATCCATATCCTACCATAGAGAAATAAAAAAGCCGATTTTGGTTATAGAGACCAAAATCGGCTTTGTAGAACAGTTTTTATTGCGTCAATTGCTTGCCAATAATATTGCCTGGTTCTTTATTATTGAACAATATTTCGCTCTTTTCTAAAAGAAAGACGCGTTTGATACCGATCGAGAACATCTTGTTCCAGCACGGTTCGCAACACCACCAGTGCCCCCATAAATAGAGATCGAGTTCATCATATTCCTTCGGTAATTTTTTGAGCGCCATAAGAACGGCGCGGTACTCGCCATGATTTTCGTGCGACGCACAGCCAGGACAAGCCCAATATTTTTTACCCGTCGGGATATTACACATTCGGCGAATACAATATTTCTTGTGCAATTTAATGAGCGTCGGATTGGTCAATGCTGCTTTATTTGAAGCCTCAGCAATGATGATCCCGTCACAAGTAATGACTGCTCCAGTCGGCATAGCGTGATCAGTTGATTTTCTTGCAACTTCTTTTGCGTGAAGCATGTATGGATCATCGATCCCGACATACTCGATCTTCTTACCAGGAGGCAAGAACGGGTATGAAATCGTGTTTTTTGTGTTGTTTTCCATAATGGCGTTTTTTAAGTATACTACAGGATATGACAAAGTTTGACCAGGTGTACAAAGACTTGATCCGGAAAATTCTTGATGAAGGCATTGAGGAGTTGAACGTCCGCACTGGTAAAAAAACCAAGGCACTTCCTGGGATAACCTTTTCGATCGATCTTGAAAAAGATGGTCTGCCGATCCTCACGCTCCGTAAAAATCCGTTAAAGTCCCCTATTGCCGAAACACTCTGGTTCATCAGCGGCTCAAAAAAGCCAGACGAATTCTTGCGTAAATTTACAAAAATGTGGGACCCGTTTCTCGAATCCGATGGCACACTTGCAGCGGCATACGGCTGGCGTTGGCGCCATGCATTTGGCAGAGATCAGCTCGATGCACTGGTAAAACTTTTGACTGCAGATCCGTCATCTCGTCACGGCGTCGTCGTCACGTGGGACCCGCGCGAAGATGGTTATGGCGGCATTCCTAAAAAAAATGTTCCGTGCCCATATACTTGGACGGTAAATATTATTGGCGGACGATTACATCTGCACAACATCATCCGTTCGAATGACATGATGCTCGGCTGTCCATTCGATACGCTCGGCTTCTCACTCCTTGCAAATATTCTCGCTCAGAAACTCGGCGTCCGTCCCGGTATTTACACGCACTCAATTTCAAATGCGCATATTTATGACAATCATTACGAAGGCGCGAAAGAGCTCGTCAGTCGAACTAATGATCACACAAATATCATGCTCAAACTCCCCGAAAATGCTTACGATCGCGCGTGCAACATGGACGAAGCTTTAGTGCCGGAAATTCTTGAACCGCTTATGGCGCAGTATAATCCATTACCACAAATAGAAGGCTTAAGTATCGCCGTATGATCCTCTCAATAATTGCAGCCATCGGACAAAATAACGAACTCGGCAAGGATAACCAGCTCCTCTGGCAGATGCCTGCGGACATGAAGCACTTTCGCGAGACGACGAGCGGTCATCCAGTGATCATGGGACGAAAAACGTTCGAATCCATCGGCCGAGCGCTTCCGAATCGTGAAAATATTATCATCACACGCGATCCGCAGTATTTCCGCGAAGGTGTCATTATTGTGCATTCTCTTGAAGAAGCGATTGAACGATACACAAAAAGTCGCGCTTCAAAGGACATTGCGCGACATGATTCTGCAGAATCAGAAATCTTCATTATCGGCGGCGGACATGTTTATGAAGAAGCACTTCCCTACGCCGACCGGCTCTACATCACGCATGTGGACGCAAAACTTCCCGCAGATACCTTTTTCCCTGAGATCGATCTGCGCAAATGGGAAAAATCACATGAAGAAAAATTTCCGAGTGACGAAAAAAATCCTTACCCATACACATTCGTCACGTATGAAAAAAAGCTCTGAGAATATTCTCAGAGCTTTTTCTTTGATCTAAAATTATTTTATGCATGACCGAGCGGGTCAAAGAACGCGCGAAGTTTTTTTCTTCGTTCAACTTCTTTCAAGATGCCAGGCATGACATCTTCCCATGTCCTCCAATTTAATCTGAAGCGGTTCTTTGCATTTTTATTGAACAAGAAATCATCATCATAGAGCACATGTATCCAACTGGGATGATTGCGTTTGATCTGTCCGGCAGATGGTTTGTCGTCAATAAGAAAATCAACATGCGCGAGCGTCTTGTCAGAGAGCGGATTTAAGACCGGTGCATCTTTGCCGAAATATTTTCGCAACCATTCCTTTTTTTCTTCAACGACCTGGCACCAGAGCCGATCACGACTCTCAAGCTCATTGAGCGAGAGCGTATGATCATCAGCTTCATAGACCGGAGTAGTGACGGCAACAACTTCCATCGTTTCCATCATTTTTTTCACAGCAGCGATCGCTCCCGGCATCGGTCGTAAATTCAGATAAAAACCGCGCGGCGGATTCATGAAAAAATCATCCAGCCTCTTTTCATGCCCCGGAAACAATTGTGCGATATCCCAAACGGCGCTTTTCTTGACACCCAAGTATTTTAGGTCTCCGAAATGCGTTTTCCAATGATTGATAAATGATCCTTTTGGATCATCCCAATTAGTGAGGACCATGTCCATGTCGACGCCCGCAAGCGTATTCTTGTATATGTACTTCATTATGATAAGAATTTTTTCTCACCATACCTTTATTTATAACAAAAGTCAAAACAAAGGGATGCTTTCTGCGAAAGCATCCCTTTGTTTTTCGTGTATCGTTTACGGATCGATTGCCGTCCGCTCTCGAATGAAAATATCTTTTCCGTCTGGTGATTTTGATTTTTTGTATTTTCGATTCTTATTTGTTTCAATCTTTGCAACTAATTCTTTTTCAAGGTCATACCCCAATATCTCGCACATGCCGAGCAGAAAGATCGCGACATCGGCGAACTCTTCGGCAACGCCGTCTTGATTCTTGTTGAATTTTGAAAATGCTTCTGAAAGCTCCTCGTGCGCACGACAAAATTCGAGTGCGACATCGGTCGTATTAAAGCCCTTTTCGAGCTTGTTGCGCATGACTTCTTCTTGGAGTTTTTTGAGGTCAACCATGGGATTAGTGATTAGGTTTTAGTTTATAGCTTTTAGTATATACCACAAATCCCGTTCGCCAAAGGCGAACGGGATTTGTGTATTTAGTCTTTAATTTCAATTCCTGCTTGGCGGGCACTTCCAGCGACGATTTTCATCGCACCTTCGATGTCCTTTGCGTTCAAGTCAGGCATTTTCTTTTCTGCGATTTCTTTGAGCTGTGCTTTGGTGATCTTGCCTACTTTTGAAGTATTCGGCTTGCCTGAACCTTTTTCAATTCCGGCTGCTTTGAGCAAGAGTCCGTGCACGGGAGGAGTCTTGATGACGAAATCATAACTGCGGTCTTCGTAAACCGTAAGTGAGACACCTACGATATCTCCGATCATCTTTTGAGTAGCAGCATTGAATTTGGTGACAAAATCACCGATGTTCACACCTGCCTGACCGAGCGCAGGACCGAGCGGTGGCGCAGGAGTTGCTTTTCCGGCTGGGACTTGTACTTTGATTTTTTTGGTTATTTTTTTAGCCATAGGGATAGTTAGTAGCAATAGTTAGTAGTAAGTAGAAGTTGAAGCGAATAGCGTAACAGAGAGCATATTACCCTACATCTTCTTCACTTGCAAGAAGTCGAGTTCGACAGGTGTTTCGCGACCGAACATTGAAACGAGGACACGGACCTTACCACGCTCTTGATCAACGGTCTCAACTTTACCTTCAAGTTCTTTAAATGGACCATCAGCAATGCGGACAATTTCTCCAATAATGAGATCAATGTTATGCTTCGCTGTTTTTTGATCGTCCATATTCTTGAAGAGCGCATCAACTTCAGATTTTTCAAGTGGCACTGGATTGACTCCTGCTCCAACGAAACCGGTCACGCGCGGTGTATTGCGAACAACATACCACGAGTCATCAGTTACGATCATATCGACGAGCACATAACCCGGATATACTTTTTCTTCGTTCTCGACGCGCTTCCCGCCTTTGATCTTGATCTTCTTTTCGGTCGGCACGATCACGTTAAAAATTTTTTCTTGCATACCGAGTGATTCAATACGCTGCTTCAAATTACGCATGACGGCGTTTTCATATCCTGCATACGTGTGGATAGCATACCAATTTCGTTCCGGTCGTAGTTCTTGTTTTGACATAAATTATTTCAAAAGTAATTTTTGTAATACGAACGAGAACAAGGTATCGAACATTCCGAGGAAGTATGCGATGAATGCTGAAATAGCGATGACCGCACCAGTGAACATGATCGCATCTTTACGAGTCGGCCAATTGACGTGTTTCATCTCTGATTGAGTTTCTTTGATGTATGTGATTATACTCATATGATTATTGTGTTTTTGGGATTTTCTCCCTTATTAAAAACCGCCCTCGGGGGGCTGTTTATATGACTCATATAGTACTCCGTATGGGCAAAAAAGTCAACGGGGTGGTGTGTTTTCTTGTGGAAGAAAATTGACACTGATATGCTGTGTGGTACAATCCTCTCCGAGGAAAACATTCTTTACAACATTCAAAAACCACCTTTCAGTTATGGAATCCGTAAGTTCATCATCAACAATTGGCAAGCAACTTCCAAATGACATAGTTGCCCTTCTAACATCAAAAGAGAACATCAATCGAAAATGCACATTTTCTTCGCAGAAGAACTATGCTGGCGCAGTTCCGCCGGCGAGCTACCATATCGATGAAAAAGGAATACTGCATATTTCAATAGAAAAATTCCGACAATCATTGAACAGTCCGACGCACAAGAAAATTTTTGACGAACGGAACATTACCGTCAGCATTCCATGCAAAAAGAAGACCGTGAAAATTCATGGCGAATTAAACGGTGATTTACGGGATTTAGAGTGGGTACCGCTCATCATTACGGACCACAGTTACAACTAAATCCTTATTTTAGGAAATAAAAAGACCGCTCTCTTCCTCAAGCGGTCTTTTTTTATTCCTAGTTCAATTATCGTATTTCGTAGGTAACTGAAACATTTGAAGTATATTTGTTCTCCCCTTTTGGAAGTTCTGGGGCTACCTCGCCACCGGTTCCTCCACCCATACCCATTGCCATGTCGGCTTTTGCATAATATGGATACGGACTATTTCCGTTCTCAGAGAAGTTCACAATACGGACAAGGTGAACGCCCAGTTCTTTTGCGAGCTCTTCTGCTTTTGCTTTCGCGTCAGCAATCGCCTTTCCACGTGCTTCTGCTTTGATACCGTCTTCATCATCGAGCGTAAATGTCGGACCATTTAGGTTCGTTACACCGATCGTGCCCAAGCCTTCGACAATTTTTCCCGCATCGTCAATTGCACGGATCTTGATCATAATTGAGCGCGAAACTTGGTAACCACGGAGTACTTGCTTACCTGATGGACATGGATACGCGAAACATTGAATCTGCGGGTAATCGTACTGTGGGTAAAAACTGTTACCGGTGAGTTGGATATCTTTTTCTGCAACATTGTTTTTCTTTATAAAATCAAGCGCCTTTTGCATCTTATCGTTCACCGTCTTCTGCGCTTCTGCAACAGTCTTTGCTTCATTCTCGACAGTAAATGATACTGTTGCGACGTCAGGTACTGCGTATGCATCACCTGAACCGGATACTGAAATAGTGTTGGTTGCGGTCGTACCTGAGCCGATAAGCTTATACCCCTTCAATTCTGCACCGAGTTTTACAATAAAAAAGACTGACAAGACGCCGAGAAATATCGCGACCATGCGCGCTACCCTCTTTGTTTGATCGCCCCAGAGTGATGTTTCCATATGATAGAAAAAATTATTAAGCTTGTAATCATGCACACTATGACGTGCACTCGTTTGAATTCTTACAAATATTAGTATATCATTTTTGATTCATCACGTCGCTCACGAGCTTGCCATCGGCAAGTGTGATCGTGCGATGCGCAAGCTTTGCATAGTCGGCTTCGTGGGTGACCATGACAATGGTCTGTCCTTCTTTATTGAGATCGAGGAACACCTGCATGACCTGCTCGGATGTTTCGGAATCAAGGTTTGCAGTCGGTTCGTCAGCAAAAATAATTTTTGGATCATGCCCGATCGCGCGCGCGATCGCGACGCGCTGTTGTTGCCCACCAGAAAGTGCGGACGGGAGATTGTGCATACGATCGCCTAGGCCCACGCGCGCGAGCGCGTGGGCAGCTTTTTTTTCTGCTTGTGCAAGTGATAGCCCTTGCATCAAGAGTGGCAACAATGTATTTTCAAGTGCAGTGAGCGATGGCAAGATCGCATAGTCTTGAAAAATATACCCGAGATCATTCAAACGGATCATGGTACGTTCTTGTTCCTTGATATTTACGACAGAATTTCCATCAATAAGGACATCGCCTGAGGTCGGTTCATCAAGCAGTCCGAGCTGGTAAAGCAGTGTCGATTTTCCTGATCCAGATTTTCCAGTAATAGTCAAAAATTGACCTTCGGGAACGGAAAATGTAAGCGCATCAAGTGCCACGATCTTTTGATCACCACTTTGGAATGTTTTTGTTAATGCTTTTGTAGTTATCATGTATTTGTTATTTTTAGACTTTAGTATTCAAACTTTATACTATCTTCCCAATATAGCGCCTAATGTATTTTGCTTGATAACCATCCGGGCCGGAATATACCCTGCGACAAGCGTCGCGATCATCAAAATGCCCGCGCGGAGCAGTGTACCATAGACTGTAGCGACAAGAATACCATCGGAGAACGGGAAATTGATCGGGTGCGCTGCAAAATATGGCTTGATGAGCGCGAACAAAAGGAACATGCCGATACACGTACCTGTCGCAGCGTAGATGATCGCTTGAAGAATATATGAATAGAGGATCGCCCGCTTATGGATACCGATCCCTTTTAAAATACCGATGTAGCGCCTTCGGGTAATGGCGTTGACAAAGATGACAATAAAAATCGTTATGGACGCAACAACTAGACCGATACCAGAAATTGCAGAACCTAAGATGCCGAATGTTGCTTTGATATCTTTCAAAAATTTTGGGAATGCTTCTTCGGCAGTCTGCACACGCGCAAATCGGTCAACACCGCTCTGCAACAGAAATTGTTGCGCAAGTACCGGATCAGTTCCCGGTAAGAGCTGTATCGCGATCTTCCCTGCATTCAGATCGTTCTTTCCGCTCATTTTTCGCACTTCGCTATCGAGCGCGATAATAGACGTATCGAAATCATCAACCTTAGAAGAGACGATGCCTTTCACAAAATATTCCTTGCTCGCATCTGCGACCGTGATCTTGATGCGGGAACCGACTGTAATATTCTTGAGTGTTTGGAATCCTGGCGCCTCGATCGGCGTGAACTCATAGAGCAAATTTTTCCCAATGAGCACGCGATCCTGATCCTCGCTCGTCAGATACGATCCACGAATGACAAATTTTGAGACACCAGAAAATTTTTCTTCTTGTATCGGATCAATGCCCATAAATATCGCTCCCGCACCATCGCGGATCTCCCCAGGCTTTATCGTCTTATGATAATCGGCTTCAACACGCGCAGATGCGCTGTAACGGACTGAATGATTCTTATATCCGGGAATTGTTTTTATAATATTTATGACTTCCGGCGTCTGATCGATAGACGGTTTATTTAGAAAAGACGAGATGACAATGTCACCGATCGCATATTTTTTTTGCGCATCTTCCGAGCCCTGGATGAGTCCGACCAAAATACCCGATACCACGACCAAGTTCAAAAACGTCAGTATCATCACTGAAACAATCAGCGTTGTCGTATAGATATTTGCGCGCTTAATGTCGCGCTTGGCCAAAAACCAACCGACTTTGAGATTTTGAGAAAATGAACTTTCTATCCGCGCGCGGTCTTTCATCATTTTGAGATGATTTTAATGCGTTCCCCTTCTGTCGCACCTGAGGCGATCTCAACGAGATTGCCATCGCCCATTGCGCCGAGTACTACTTCGTGTTCAGTGGTCTTTTTGCCTTTTTGATCAACAAGGACGGTGAGAAATGTCTTGTTGTCATGACGTGATATTGCAAGGAGCGGTACATAAAGGACATTCGGGTATGTCCCCGCGATGATCGTCATATTCGCGTTCATGCCAGGACGGATCCGTTCTTCCCCTTGGGGAATCGAAACATTGATCTTATAATTGACGACCCCATCTTGTATGGTCGCCGATGGATCGATATGCGTCACTAATCCTTGAAATTTTTCGTTAGGTCCGAAAGCATCGAATGTTATCTCGACCGGCTGTGCGAGCTTGATCTCAGAAATATTTGCTTCATTGATATTTGCTTCAAGATAGAGATTTGAAATATCTTGGAGGACCATGACTTCTTTTTGCAAGCTGACGAGCTCACCTATCTTTGTATCGACCGTAGTGATCGTACCTGCTCCTGGTGCACGCAAAATTGTATTATCATATGCAACTTGGGCTGTTTGCACTCTTCCTTCTGCTGAGAGCACATCTGCTTGCGCTACTTCGATATCTGGTGCACGAGCTGCAGCTTTTTTAAGCGCTAGGTCCGCACTACGGGCGTCAACGAGTGATTGAGCGCTCGCAACGGCGCTCCCTCTCGTCTCTTTCGCTGATTCATACGCATTATATGCGGCAACATATCCAGACGATTGTGTATTTGGAATATTGATCGTCCAAAGAGCACCACTTGGTGGGACAAAACTATCGGGAAAATCTATGAACAAACCAGTCGTTCCGATAGCCACAGGACTACTTGCATCTGTTGGTCCTGTACCGGAAGCAATACCGCTTGCTACAAAATAGCCGGTACTGCCCGAAGTATAGACCGTAATGATGAGCGTTCCTTCTTTGTCTTGGTTGTAGATACCACTGATCGTAGGATCTGCCACGGTGCTTGTTTGATTCGGTGAGGCAGTAAGGCCGGTATTGAGCAATGCTCGATGTGCATTTTTCACGAGCGTGTCTTGTGTCGTCACGGTATTTGCAAGATCAGTTTCTGCATTTTTTTTCGCAACTTCAGCCACCGTGATCTCTTCTCCCGAAGCTCCAGCAAGTACTTTATTGTAATGTGCTTGCGCTGACAATAATGCTCCGCGCGCAGTCGTAAGACTTGCAAGCTCGTCTTGATTATTGAGTGTAGCGAGTATCTGTCCTCCCGTCACCTTGTCTCCGACTTTTACGCGCACACTCGCGACCGTATCAGTGGTGTTGAAGCCAAGACTGACGTCTGTCGTCGACGTGACTTGCCCTGTTGCAAGAACTGTTTTTTTGAGATCCCCGCGTGCCACAGTATCTAAGATGCTATCGGTTTTGCCGCTCTTGCCATCCGAAGTACCGATGAGAAAGATTATGAGAACTACGAGAAGAGCGCCGAGCCATCGACGTTTTTTTGCTTTGAACCAATTGAATATCTGTTTTGTTTTTTTCATATGCATTACGTATCATAACGTATTTGGACCACAAGAGCAAAATCGCCCTTTCGGGGCGATTTTGCTCTTGTGTAATTATTTCTGGATCGTATTGATATACGTACGTGTCGATGCACCGAACTCGCCGAGTTTTTCAGTAAGTCGCAATTTGATCTTCGCCTTCATTGCGGCTTGTTGAAATTTGATGAGCGCCGCTTTTGTTTTTGCACCGAATGAGCTCGTCTCATTTCCTGATGCACCTAATCCTGTTTTTGAAATAGTATATCCATGCTGGTTCAAATACATCTGCAACGCTTTGACATCGACACCCGTGCTACCTGTTTTCAGATTTCTTCCAAAGACGATGCGTGACGGTTTGCCTTTAATGACACCACCAACAGTTGTCGGTTTTGCATTCTTAGCCGGCGGATAGAGGATCAGAGCTCCCACCGAATCTTCTCCAGTAGAACCACCCGTGGTCGTACCGCCGGTAGTTCCGCCAGTGGTACTTCCACTAGTAGTGGAACCGCTGGTCGACGATCCGCCGGTGGTAGTTCCACCGGACGATTGTCCAGAGAGCACGAATGTCGAGAATCCATCGGTCGAGCACGTAACGGTCTTATTTTCAGTATCGACGATACAATCCGAAAGCTGTGTTCGTGTCGATCCGTCAAAACGATAGATCGTGAGCGTCGTTTCATCAAGACCGATAATGTCATCAGATGTATATTGCATGATGATCGTGAGTGAATTATCAAAACTACTGATCAGGTTTTGTGGATCCTGGAAAGCTTTGAAATCATACGTGTGATCACCGACGGCCTCATAACCCGTAGGGAGCGAGATAGTCGTGAGCACTTCGGTACGAGAAAGTTTTTTGACCTGGAACACCGCATTCGTACCGTTTGCAAATGAAACAGGAACATCAAGATCAACTTGTTTACCATCATCAGAGAGCGTCACGCGACCACCAGCAAGAGCGGTCACTTGTCGGCTGTGTTCAACTGAGATAGTCGCATCACCTGGACAGCCCGTTGTCGCAAAGACACCATCGTCTCCATGCGTCACATTATTGTAATCATCGGTTGCAATCGGACGATAATGGTATTTCGTACAGGCAACAAGATCAGTAAGTGTAATTTCATGCGATGTCTGACCATTTCGCAAAAGACTAAGGAGATCGATCGACAATTCATAATCGCTCGTTATTCCATAATCTATCTGGGGATAGGCGTTGCGGTCGGTTGTCCATGTAAATGTTGCAGAAGTACTCGTTGTAGAAACAGACACATCAGAAATTGTCGGTCCTTCGGTTGGCGTTGTTGAAAGAATGAATGCGACAGCACCACCATTTGCCTCGACATATGCAGAAGCGGCAGCGTGCTCATCGATCGCGCGGACACGCCAATAATATGATCCATCGGCGAGTGTCTGACTTTCTTCTCCTGCTCCATAACTACCACCACCAACCGCTTGTCCTACAGTAAATGTTTTTGAAGATTGGTTGCCAAGCGCTGAAGTGTAGTCAACAACAGGTGAAGAGAAATCTTCTGAATCGTCGATCTCGATCTGATATTTGACTTCATCAAGCGCATCGTTGTCATCGAGCGTGAAAGTGAATGAAGGCGTCGTATCGCTCATCGAACCACCACCGGTCACAGCATCACCGCCGAGCGATGTCGGTACATCCGGTGTGACGTTCAAATCGATCGTAAATGTGCCGTCACTGCTCGTTCCAGTATTACTCGAATCATCAGTCGAAAGAACTCTGAAATGTCGGGTACCACTCGTACCAAATCCTGAAATAGTAACTGAGTGCGACGTCACGCGCGGACTCGTATCAATTTGTGAGGTAAGAAATCCATAGCTCGTCGTTGTGCCATATTCGACGCGAGAAGAGCCCGCCTCGTCGGTGTCCCACGTGATCGTCACTGAACTGCCGGACGGCGTCGCGACAATATTGGAGATCTCCGGCGCTGTCTGGTCGAGTGTAATGAATGTGTTGTCAGAACCCGTGCGAAGATTGCCCGCAGCATCGCGAGACTTGACGCGATAATGGTACGTCCTATTTTCAAGAAGGCCAGTAAGATCAACAGAGTGCGATGTGAGCATCGTAGCATCGAGTGTCGTCGATGCACCATACGAAGTCGTAGTTCCGTATTGGACTTGTGAATCGGAAGCTTCGTCGGTCGTCCAAGTGATCGTTGCACCAGTACCCGTGAGTGAACCGGAGCTTACTGAACTGATGGTCGGCGCGGTGACATCGAGCGTCGTCACGTCATCATCAAGCGAGGTACTTGCATTTCCTGCTTCGTCGGTGGACGTCACGCGGTAGTGATAGAGCGTCGCTTCGGAGAGCCCAGTAATGGTCACCGAGTGATTTGTCGTCAATGTGCCATCGACAGATGAATCTCCATAACTATCCGTCGTACCATATTCTATTTCAGTTGAAGATGCTTCATCGGTCGTCCAAGTGACGGTGACCGCACTTCCAGTGACACCACTCGTTGCGATCGCAGAAATTTCTGGAAGAACGGTATCGATTGTGAATGCACTCGCACCCCCATTTGCAGGAGTGAGTGGAGAACTACCTCCGCGATTATCAGAAACTTGTGCTTCAACATAATACGTGCCATCAGCGAGCGTCTGGCTTGCTTCCCCCACGGAATAGAAGCCGATACCGAAGTCCGACTGGCCAACAATAAAATCATGACGGCCTTGCGAGAGTGTGCTCTCCACCGTCATCGGTTCAGAATACGAAACAACTGGTGAAGAAAAATCACTGCTGTCATCAATAATGATCGTGAATGAAACGAGATCATCAGTATTTGCATCGGTGAGCATCATTGATAGCGTTGGGGACGATTCCCGTATTTTTGCTCCATCAACATTGACATCTCTGAATGTGACGACTGGATTCGCATTGACATAGGTATGATCAACAATGAACATGGGGCCATCAATTGTCGGGCCTTCGTAACTTCCAGAATCTCCGCCATTCTGATCAAATGCACGCACTCCCCAATAGTATGATCCATCGGCGAGCACCTGATCTTCTTCACCTATTGAATACGAACCGTCACCTTCTGGTTGACCGACGGTAAAAGTCTTTTGGCCAGCAGTTCCAGTTGCCGAGATAGGATCGATATAATCAACTGCGGGTGAAGAAAAATCGCTATCATCATCGATAAGGATCCGGTACTGTACACGATCGGCATCAGCGTCATCGAGGGCGAATCCAAAAGAATAATCACTCGCATTCGCGATCGTCCAACCGCTTATAAATTCTTCCGGTGTAAATTTCGTGACCGTCGGGTCAGTGTTCGGAATCGTGAATGTCGCGTCGCTACTTGAGGCAAGACTATGATCAGCACCATTCGATGTGACACTATAATGATACGTGCCGACTGGAAGCACAGGGAGTTCAACGCTGTGCGATGTCACACCGTGAGGCGTATCAGACTCATCGGTCTGAGTGCCATAAGAACTATCAGGACCATAATCCACAATACTAGATGATTGAAGATTGGTCTCCCAAGTGATCGTGATCGGCTGGCCGAGCAAAGGATCTGAATTTTGAACATGAGAAATTGCAAGTCCTGTTTCTACAACAAATGCAGTACTACCTCCATTTGCTTGCACATACCCAGATGAGAGGATCGCACTTACCGCATCAAAAGCTTTTACCTGCCAAGTGTAGTCGTCGTCAGTAAGTTGCATCGAGGAAGATCCCGTGACATACGTTCCACCGGACTGTCCGACTGTGTACGAAAAAGATCCGTCAGCTGTAGCATCTGAGATATAATCTACCGCGGCAGCGCCGTGACCGGTCGCACCGAATATCTGGACTTCATAATATATCTGATTGCCGTGGCCAGCTGAATAATCGACATCAAATGTCAGTGTCGGCGTCGTATCTACCGTCGTACTGCCATCGACAAATTCAGTCGGTCCCAAATTTGAAACGGTGGGGACTCCGGCAGCCGTTACATTTGCCATAAGAATCACACCGCCTGAAACGATAACGACGAAAAGTACGAGCGAATCCGAGATGCGCTCAGTAAATTTTGAAACATGTTTAAAGAGAAGATCCATGGGATTTTGAGGTTAGTTATTGCAGGTAAATTATAGCACACATTTAAAAAGCGCGTCCTATGGACGCGCTTTTTAAATGTGTATTTCGGGAATAGACCCAGCCTTATTTCGCTGCAATTATTTCAACATCGAAAACCAGGACGGAATTGGCTGGAATGAGCGGACTTGGGCTCTGTGCACCGTATGCGAGATCTGCTGGAATGACTAAATGTGCCTTTTCTCCGATCTTCATGCCAACAATCCCTTGGTCCCAGCCTCTGATGACCTGACCGACCCCGACAGTAAATGAAAATGGTGCAACATGTCCGAATGTTGGGTCAACGTTCGAATCAAAGACAGTGCCGTTTAAAAGTGAACCCGTGTAATTGACGGTAACAAGCTGTCCTTTGGTGACGACAGGTCCGGTTCCCTCTTTGGTGACAGTAATCGCGAGCTTCGTAGTATCTTCCATAGTTGTAGTAGATGCAGTATTCTTCTTTTCTTCGGGAGCCGTTTTGTTTTCCTCAGACGTGGCAACGTCACTCGTCGTAGTATCGGTTGCGGTTACCGCTGTTTCTTTTTTGTGAGTAACAAAATAGATGCCTGCTACGATGACGAGACACACGAGGATAAAAGTGAACACACTTCCGATTGATGAACCTTTTTGCATATGAATATATTTAGTGATAATAGGGATATTGTAACGCACTCGGATAAAATCGCAAGTGGGGGCGCCGCGCTTCGCGCGGCGCCCCCACTATACACGCAAAATTTTATCTCTGCCGCATCGGATGCAGATGCGCCGCGATACCGATCGCTGCGGCGATGATGACGAAATTCTTGATGATGTATTGGCCTTCAAGCGTCGGCACCATGAACCCTGACCATGTCTCTTCTTGTAATACAAAAAGTGGCATGAACGTCGTAATCATGTGCAAAAACAGGAGCGGGATGACGATACGCTCAGCACCCTTGATGAGAAACAAAATACCGATCAACATTTCAAACACTCCGAACAAGATAATGAACGTATGGAATGACATGATCGGAACAGTATTGTTAAATAGCCGTTCGACGAGCGGACCTGCGGGAGAGAGGTCGAGCACTTTCAAAATACCGAACCAGAAGAAGACGATAAAAAGTCCGACGCGCGCGACCGGCACGGAAATGCGACGGAAAAAATGGATCAATTCGATATCAATAGCGTTGATTTTCATATGATTAATTATAACAAGACAAAATATTAAAGTCTAAACATTAAAAGTATTAAATTTAAAACCTGTTTTGGATTTGAAAAATTCGAGTTTCGATATTGTTTCGTATTTAGGGTTTCGTGCTTCGAATTTTATTTTTTATACCACCGTGCAAAAATACCGCACGGAAGCAATCGGTCGCTGTCGGATTCGGCGATGGCAAGTTCCCCTATTTCAATATCGCCTTTGTGCTCGCGCATCATATCCTGCAAATTATTTTGGTATGCGATCGGCGAATATCCTGACGCGTAGCCATTGATGATTACAAAAAGCGGATTTTTGGATAACACTTTTTTACACAAATCGAGAAGTTCAGTAAAATGCTCTTCGATTTTCCAAAGCTCGTCATTTGGTCCATAGCCGAATGCGGGCGGGTCCATAATGATCGCATCGTATTTGTTTCCGCGCTTCACTTCGCGTTTGAGAAATTCTCGCGCATCGTCAAGTATAAAGCGGATTGGTGTGTCGGTAAGTCCTGATGCATCTCTATTTTCCTTCGCCCATGCAATTGCCGCCTTTGAACCGTCAAGATGCACGACTTCAGCACCGGCTTTCGCGCATGCAAGCGTTGCTCCGCCCGTATAGCCGAATAAGTTTAAAACTCGAATTTTTTCTTTTCTCTCTTCTCTTTGCTCTTTAATCTTTTTTTCCATCCATTTCCAATTTTCAGATTGCTCAGGAAAAAGTCCCGTGTGTTTAAAACTGGTTGGACGAATAATAAATTTCATATCGGCAAATTCGATCGTCCATTCTTTCGGCAATTCTTTTTTTGCTTTCCACGAAGCTTTTTTTCCGTCGCGGACAAATTCTGCATCGGCGGTCTTCCAGAGCTCTGGTTTCTTCATTTCCCACAGCGCCTGCGGATCCGGCCGTGCCAAAACCACACTGCCATAGCGTTCAAGCTTTTTTCCATTGCCCGAATCAAGCAACTCGTAGTCTTTGGACGGTTCGGTTATTAAAATAAGCGGGTTTTGCATGAGGTGAGTATAGCAAAAAGACAACAAATCAAAAACTCGCCCTCGGGCGAGTTTTTGATTGATTTAGATTTTAGTATTTAGATTTTAGATTTTAGATTTTCTATTCTTCCCCAGCACCAAATTTTTACATCTAAATTTTTTATGTAATCTAAACTAATCAAAAAATTGGTACGGGATCTAGAAAATGATAGTCGCTATTCTTTAGCTCCTTCATTTTCTGACTTCTTCGCATGTCCGTGTGCGTCAACTTCGTATGCAGTGTTCTGCTGTTCGAAGAAGTTCACGAGTTCATACACATCGGTCGCGCCGGCCATCCATTTTGCGGGATTGGTCGCGTTGTAATGTTTCGGCATACCGAGCTCTTCAAGACGACGATCAGCGACATATTTCACATATTGATTCACGTAGTCGGCGTTCAATCCAAGAATTCCTGTTGGGAAAAGATCTTTATTATATGCGACTTCAAGTTCAACACCTTCGATGATAATACCTCGAATTTCATCTGCAAATTCAGGCGTGAGGAGCTCAGGATTTTCTTCTAAAACATTCATAATGAGGTTCATTCCGAACTTCAAGTGCAATGATTCGTCACGAATGACCCAGTTGATCATCGAAGCGAAATTGCGGAGTTTGTTGCGCTGGCGGAATGAGAGCACCACCATGAAGCCCGAATAAAACCAAATACCTTCCATGACGATGTTGGTCGCGACAAGGTTTCTAATGAATTCTTTTTTGCCTTCTGAACTATCAATATCGAGTGTCACTTCAGTCATGCGTTTCAAATATTTTGTGATGAAACCTTCTTTCTTGACCATCGAATCGGTCTCCGTGTGGATCTTGTAGATCGTATCGCGATCCATTGGAAATGTTTCAAGTACATATTCAAACGCAACACAGTGATTCGCTTCTTCCCACATTTGTTTTGCAAGATACAAGTGACATTCAGGAGATTTGATATATGGATACACACCGAGTGCAAGAGAGCGATTGACGATAAGTTCTCCGGGATTAAAGAATGACATCAGGAATTTCACCGCATGACGTTCGTCATCAGTCATATCTTTCCAGTCTTTGAGGTCTTCGCCGAGCGGGATCTCGTGCGGAAACCATGTGTTACGCACTGCTTGGTTGTACAGTTCATACGCCCATTTATAGTGCATGGGATGGAGGCTGGTATCTTCAGGTGAGGCTTTTCCGATAAGCATGATGATTAGGGGTTAGGTTATAGGTGTTAGCTTTTAGCTTGGAATTCTATAACCAATAAATGATAATTCTTATTTTCTTTGTCTCTAAAGCTAAAAACTAAAACCTAACAACTATAAGCTAATTTTACTGGCATCCTTCGCACAACAATGCATCATTCGGGTCTTCAGGACCATGGACGACCAACTGTGGTTTTTCTTTCAATGGACTCGGTCGGACATCCGGTATTGCAGTCGTTCCATCTGTTTGAGCAGAAACAATTTCCTCGGTCTTCGTCTCAACTTTATTAAACACTGACGCGAATCCCTTCTTGCCCATACTTTCTGATTTATTGACGCGTACGGTCGATTGTTCTGCGGTATGCTTCGGCTTCATGTGGAGATAATAGGTCGTCTTCAAACCTTTTTCCCATGCAGCTGAGTAGATCTTCATGATCTCATCAACATCGCGGACATCAAGATACATGTTTCGAGAGATCGCTTGGTCAACCCATTTTTGTGCGCGAGCGGCGACTTCGATAAATGCATGCGGTGATGTTGAAAAAGAAGTTTTGTAGATCGCCTTGATGCGATCCGGAATACCAGCGATGCCTTCGAGATCTCCATGGCTCGACAATATTTCTTCGCGATGTTTTTCCCAGAGATTTTCTGATTTGAGATCGGCAACGAGGTTCGGATTGACTTCAAGATATTTTCCGGAAATTTTATTTCGAGAGAACATTTGCGCAAAGCGTGGATCAATACCGGGTGATGTACCCGCGACAAGTCCGATGTTTGCGTTCGGCGCGATCGCGAGCACTGTCGCATTACGCATTCCCTTTCGCACTTTCTTTCGGAGTCCTGTCCAATCGAGCGGTGGCGTCATGTCGAGACTGCCTTCAGGAATATCGAGCTTCTTTCCACGTCCTTCGTCGAGTAATTTGATCGTGTCGATCGGAACCATTCCTTTGGACCAGCCAGAGCCTTCAAAATTTTTGTAACTACCGCGCTCGCTCGCGAGCATCGCGCTCTCATCGATCGACATATAACTGATGAATTCGAAGATCTTGTCTGCGATATCATGCGCCTCTTTGTCTTCATATGAATAGCCGAGCTGTTCGATCGCATCGGCAAATCCCATGAGTCCGAGACCGACTGCACGATTTTCTTTGTCTGCTTTTATCGCTTCTGGAATTGGAAGTTTATTGACATCGATCAAATTATCGAGCTGGCGCGTTGCGAGACGTGCGGACTCTTCGAGACGCATCCAGTCGATCTGCTTGCCGACGATATGGCGCGCAATATTGATGGAGACCAAGTTACAGACAGCAACATTATCTTTGTTCTGTGGAAGCGTCACTTCGGTACAGAGATTCGACGCGTGGATGGTTCCCGTATTATTGTTGAGCGCACGAACGTTGATCGTATCTTTCCAGGTGAGCCATGGATGTGACGTCGTCTGGAGCGAGACAAGAATGTTCTTGTACTGCTGACGCGCAGGTAACTTTTGCCACATTTTAAGCTCTCCTCGTTCTGCCATGAGCGCATATTCTGCGTAGCGTTTTGAAAACGCAGTGCCATAGAGCTCGATCAGGTCAGCGACTTCTTTCGGATCGAAGAGATACCAGTCTTTGTCGTCGCGAACACGTTGCATGAATTCGTCAGACATATAGACAGCGGTGTTTGCGGTACGCGTACGGCGATAATCATCACCGGCATTCTGTTTGAGATCGAGAAAATCTTGGAAATCGATGTGCCAGTTCTCCATATAGAAACAGAGTGCGCCTTTTTTCTTGCCACCGCGCTGTACTGCGCGGACCGCAGAGTCCATGATGTGTAAAAATGGAACAGGGCCGGAAGAGACTGTGTTGTTCGATTTGAGTACTGATCCGTTCGCACGAAGTTTTGTGACTGCAAGTCCAATACCGCCGGTCGCCTTTGAGAGCATTAAGACGTCAGAAGCAGTTTTTCCGATGTGCGCCATATCGTCTTCAACTTGCATCAAGAAACAGTTCGAGAGCGAAGGACGTGTTGTCCCCGCACCGATGTTAGTTGACCCCGCAGAGAGATATTCGAGCTTAGACATCTTGTCATAGAATTTCTTTGCCCATTCGGTCGGATTTTTTTCAAGAATGGACATACCCATCGCGACGCGCATCCAAAAATATTGCGGGGTTTCGATCACATTTTGTTCTGCATCTTTGATAAGGTAACGATTTTGCATCGTCGAGATGCCGGAATATTTGTAGAGCTCGTCGCGTTCGATCTTGAGCGCCTTTGCGAGTTCATCAAGATCAAAAACTTTTGCAAGCCGTTGGTCGAGCAATCCGAGCTCGACGCCAAGACGGATGTAGTGCGGAAAATGCCCCTTATGCATCGCCGCCAATTCTTCTTTAGTATCAAAATCACCAACTACTTTTTTATAAATAGTTTTTAGGAAGAGCCGAGTCGCAATTTTATCAAATTCAAGATCAGATTGCGCGTTCTGGAGTGCTGCATTGATCGCAGCTTGGTCCATTTCTTCAGTCGTAATACCATCATAGAGCGTGAGATTCGTTTCGCTCGCAATTTGTGTGACCTTACCGATCGGATCAGTAAGTCCGTAGCACGCGCGTTCAATCGCCCGATTGATTCGGTCGGCATTGAATGGCTCTCGGGTGCCGTCGCGTTTTGTGATGGTGATATTCATAACAGGTTCTGATTATGATTACTGATAATGGATATAGTGGCGGATGCGCCGATAAAAAATAGGAGGAAAGGCACGGTTCTTCGTCTATCGCTGGTACATTTTAGCACGCCATCAAAACTCATTTTGTGGATAACCCATCAAGAAACCAATGAGAGCAACTATCTGAAACATGGTCAAGAAGCAACTGCTCTTTTCTTAAAATGAGCCTTACTTTTCGGGTGTTTTTTTAAACAAAAATAATGGAAAAATCAAAAAAAGAAAAAAGAGTTTTTTATGTCACCAAAAACTGTCCGTTGCACTTTTTTAACCGTTTTTATGCTTCTTAGGAAATGACCGCGAGAGTATTTCAATGACTTCATCTTCGCTATCAGTGATCACATAGAGGAGATTAGCGTCTCCTGGATCAATATATTCGTGCTTAAGGAGATCGCTCTCTACGATAGCCTTTTGCAAAGGATTCCAGAACTCACTGCCGAACAAGATGAGCGGTACTGGTTGCATTTTGTGCGTCTGCATGAGCGTTACCGTCTCAAAAAACTCATTGAGCGTACCAAATCCTCCTGGGAAGAAGACAAAACCATACGAAGCATAGAACATGATGACTTTACGAGTAAAAAAGAAGTGAAAATCCATTTCTTCATTAACAAAAGGATTTGTAGATTGCTCAAATGGTAATTCAATAGTCATACCGAGAGATTCTCCGCCTGCTTCGAATGCACCCTTGTTCCCTGCTTCCATAATACCAGGACCGCCACCGGTCGCCACCGGTACGCCAAGTTCATCAACGATACGATATCCAAGTGAACGCGCATGCTCATAGTAAGGGTCACCTTTCTCTGTGCGCGCCGAACCCAAGAACGTGATCATCTTCGGATGTTTCTCCAGAAATTCAAATCCGTGCTCCAATTCTTCCTCCATGACACAGAGCAATTGATCGACACGATCCTTGCCCGCGTGTCCACGGCAGATCTTGCGGACCTCGTCGGTCGTCAATCCGCGTGTCGGGGTTTTTCGAAATGTTCCTTTTGGCATATCCATGCCGGGTGTTGTTGTGTCTGACATAGATTACAGTATAGCAAAGCCCGGCAAAATCTTATACTGGATCTTGCCGGGCGCTTATATGTCGTTTTTAAAAAATTATTTCTTGAGCAGATCTCTGATCTCGATCAACAGTTGCTGTTCTTTCGTCACACTATCTATTGTTTCAGTGTTCCTCTTTTCGCGCTTCAATCGATTGATGAGCTTGATCGTAACAAAGATCGCGAGCGCGACGATGGTAAAATCGACGATCGCTTGGAGAAAATTTCCGATATTGAGCGTAACAGCAAGCGAAGATACTGTGGCATGTTTGAGTGTGATCTTTATATCAGTAAAATTTACCCCACCTAAGATCACGCCGATGATCGGCATGATGACATCAGAAACGAGCGAGGAGACGATCTTGCCGAATGCTCCACCAATGACCACACCGACGGCGAGATCCATCACATTGCCACGCATTGCAAACTCTTTGAATTCTTTGAGAAAATTTTTCATACTATATATGTATTAGATCCAATGCATTAAAAATGAAAAGGTAAGTAATGCAGCGATGATGCCGAGCACCGGATGCACGCGCCAGAGTAAAATATCGACGATAATAATGATCCCGAACTGTACATATCCGATGGTCTGGATCGTGAGCACTAGTGTGTTCCAAATTGTAAGTAATGCCATATGAGCTAAGTATAGCTAATTACTGAAATTCTGGCTATGTATTCGGCGGAGTATGCTGTTCCTCGTGCAACTGATGTGCACGATGGATCGCAATGAGCGCTCCGATCAATCGACCAGTCATCACCCCGAAGAGCGCCGCGAACGTGATCGCCGATACAACAAAAATATTGCGGTAATGCTCTTCAAGAAAAAATTTTACCCAAAGACGGACAGAGAGATACACTAAAAGGACGACGATGCCTGTGGTATCGAGCCTCCCCACTGCAACAATTTCTCGTTCTTCATCCCACTTGATGACAAAGACGTGCGAAAAAAATAAGAGTCCGATCAAAAAGCCCGCACAAAATACGCCCATTGAAACATACCAATGAAAGCCCCGCAAAATGATGTCGTGGAGCGTAATATATCCGAATATGAGCGAAAGCGTCGTTAGAAATGTAAGTCGAAAGATGAGCCGTTTGTGTAATTTACCTTGCCGATGAAGCGCATACGCTGTAAATAATGCATCAACCATACTGAACCAATAGTATACCAGTTCTTGCGACGAAAGACATCTCATGTGTCATACGATTCTTTTCCGTGATATGCTATACAAAGCGATTACGATCGACACCGAATATGCCTATTCCAAATAAAAAAGAAATTACTTCCGGTTTTCGAGCACGGATGAAGATCAAGATGTCTTGGGCAGACGCCCTTGCTGATACTATGACGCGCCTCTTCGGAACGGTCTGGTTCTTGACCGCCAATGCGCTTTTTTTTCTTTTTTGGATCCTTATTAATCTGGGCATCTTGCCGATCTTCCCAGCATTCGATCCATATCCGTTCGAATTCTTGACGATGCTCGTCTCGCTCGAAGCAATTTTTCTTTCCATCATCGTCCTCATCAGTCAGAATCGTGCGAGTGATGTGGCTGACGTACGCGAAGAGACGGATTTCGAGATCAATGTCCGTGCCGAAGATGAAATAACGCGGATCTTAAATATGCTTGACGAGATCCATGACCATCTTGGATTAGACCATGAGGATGATGCAGAACTCCGAGAAATGAAACAGAAAACAAACGTGCAGGAAATCGGAGAAGAACTCTTGCGTAATAAATAAAAAAAATCCCGGCATGATCAGTGGATCATACCGGGATTTTTTTTATTTATTTCTTCTTAGCTTTTTTAGGCTTCTTCGCCTCCTTCTTATGTGACATTCCTTTTGCCATAAAATAAGTTTTGATTATGATAATACATTGAGTATACCACGACAAAATACAAAATTATTCCACATACTGCAAATATATCAACCAAAAAAAGAAAACCATAAATTCTTAGTTGGGTGCCCATCGGGGGTCGAACCCGAGATAAAAGCTCCACAAGCTTCTGTGTTACCGCTACACCATGGGCACCATGTAAAAAGACTGCACAAGCAATCTTGTGAAAAGAGTCTACCAAATTATTGCATTTTTTGCCAGCCAGAGAGGATAATGAGATCCATTTAGAATATCTTTTTGCGGATAAAATAACGATCGAAGATCTGGCTACCAACAACAGCGACAATGAGGATCCCTCCATATGAAGCGACCAATGGAATATATGGTATGACGACTCCGCGCAGTGCACCTAAAACAAAGATGAAATACCATGAACTCAATGAGATAGCGCCGAGGGCAAATGATAACTTTCGGATGTGATGCAACTCTCCCGGCATATGGTCGTGTTCCTCATTGAAAGAGATCCGTGCCAATCGTGGTTGAATGACGATATTTAAGAGAAAACCATTCGCAATAAGGACCGCAATGGCCGTCATCTTGGTCAGGAATTTTCCGGAAGCAAGTAATGTTTCAGACTTCGGCAAGAACAAGAGGACACCGGTCAGTAAGAGGATCCCGAGCGCTGCCCAAATGACATTTGAAAGTATTTTGAGCAGACTCGCCTCTTCTTCTGAGATCTTGTAATCCTTCAAGAATCTAAAAAAGAAAATATCGGTGATCGTCGCAGCGCCGACGCCGATTGTCACACCAAAAAGATGGAGCACGGTGACGAGTTTTGTGAACATTCCAAAAAGTTTTGGCAGTGGCATCACGATCGATGTGTGCGTCAAAAAAATGATCGCTCCTGAAACAAATGCCGAGGTAAGACACCACACACACCATTGTTTGATGACCAGGCCTTGGATAGAGATCAGATACAAGGAAAAGAGTGCCGCGATCGCTGCTGTTGTGAACGAGACGAATTGCGCAAAGGGAGAAAAAAGAACTGGAAAGACGACAAAAATAGCGTGCATCAATGCCACAAAAAGATAATAGGCCATGCCAAGATATTCGACACGCATCCCTAAAAATTCTGAATGGTGACTCTGAATGACCGTATTACAATCTGATTTCATCGGACAGATGAGCGGGGCCTTCGTATATTTTTTCATCGCAATATAAAAAGCGACGACAAAGCCGAGTAAAGAAAGACCGAGTATGCTCATGTGGAGTGCAATAAATCCCATATATTTTAGTGTGGAAATTTTTCGAGCGCGTCTATTTTTGCGGCGACAATAAAATCATTTTCTGTTAGTCCGCCGATCGAATGCGTCGAAAGCGAAAGTGCTACTTTATTATAATTGATCGTGATGTCCGGATGATGCCCTTCCATTTCCGCGATATCCCCTACTGTATTCACAAAACGAAGCGATGCCCCAAAATCCGCGAACGCATATTTTTTTGAAATTGATTTTCCATTCTCGGCGAGCGTCCATGATGGAATTTCACGAGCATATACATGAGCCGTATCATGATCGAAGGGCTTGATATTTTTTTTCTCGCACGGTATGCATTTTTTCTTGTGGAGCTCCATGATCAATTACACGCGAATCCGGTCGGGGTCTTTGTAATTTCAAGTGCATTTCCAGTACTATCGACACAGAAATACTTTGCTGGATCAGTAATAAGTGGTGCATATGTTTTCCATGTGAAATTACCAGCAGTACAGATCACTTTGCCGACGCCAATACTATTTTCTGTACTATGGATAAGTTCCTGTGCCCTAGTCGAAGTACAGAATCCTTTATAGCTATTATTTGGAACCATGTTTGAATAGTAAACTTCCGCTTCAGCACGCATACTTGAGAGATTCGACTTTATTTTCGCATCGGTTCCTTTTTGTCGAGCTGTTTGTAAACTTGTGTA
Organism: Candidatus Nomurabacteria bacterium; assembly: GCA_943356425.1. Lineage (GTDB taxonomy): Bacteria > Patescibacteriota > Minisyncoccia > Phycocordibacterales > UBA9973 > CALRFE01. The sequence goes on along the minus strand of CALRFE010000001.1, from coordinate 1,151 downwards.
TACCGTCGTATAAAGTGACTTTGGATCTTTCGGTTCGACAATTGAAGTTATATTTCCATAATCAGTAAACGTCATCGCTACCTGTATTGAAAGATCAAATTTTAAAGATTCGGGAGTTTTGGTAACCAATTTAAATGCTATTTTATACGGCAAGCGAGATGCCGAGTCTATCCAAAGTTCTCCGTCCGTAAGCGCAAATGATCGTATTAAATCAGAGATCGCATTTTTTATCTCATTTTCAGATGAAGATGAGAATGTCTTTAGACCGTACAGTTGCTCAAGTGCAGACTCGAGTTTGTCATTGGCAAGAGTAAATCCAAATCGACGATAAGTCCTGTTATTTTCTTTCATTGGATCGATCTCGCCCGTGACCTCGATCACATCATTCTCGTGAAGTAATTTTAGAAATGCGAGATTGTTTTTACTGTTAAATTTGTTCTTGATATCCTCTGATGAAAGTGTGGGAGCTCCACTCGTATCTTGTTCGAAATCGGAGAGCATCTTCGCAATTTCGTCCGTCGTCGCATAGAGCCAATCACCGGACTTAAAGTCAGGATTCATTCCTGTGGCAAACAACCCGAGTTCCGGAATCTGTATAAAAAATTTCTGATTGAGATATTTTGCGTTAAGATCAAGTGCGAGTTTTATTGGCAACATCGTGCTTGTCATATGAAAAGCGGTCTCGGTCTTGATATTGTTCTCGTCGCTCGCATCAGTCGTACCTTTGATATCAAAGATCATCGTCTGTACTGGTCCTTTCTTTTGTGGCATCTCGACAATAGGTGGTTGCACGGTGTTTCCATCTGGTACTATTGGCGCATTTCCCTTTGGCGCAGGATCAAAAGAAGGCATCGACATCGAAACAGTCGATGTCAGATCATAATTAAAGCTTTTCACACTTTGAATATTATTAAAGACAGCGCTCAATAATTTTTCTGGCGTCGGATGAAAATAGTACTGATACGCATATGCCGCTCCCCCGCCGACAAGGACGAGAAGTGCGACAATCGCAACAAAGAGCGCTTTGCTCTTTTTGTGATGTGGAGCTGTTTCAAAATGCACCGGCATAATGACCGCACTTTGCATCGGCTGTGCGAGCGGTTGTACAGCCGACTGAGAAGGGACGACTGCGGGAGCGCTCGACACGGGAG